>QIDY01000291.1 GCA_003228495.1 Nitrospirota bacterium | reverse complement strand
GGGGTTTTGATTTTTCGATAAAAGCTTTACCCTGAATCAATCGACCGTTGATATGGGAATGGTAGATTTTGATCGCCACTTCTTGTCGTAACCCGATGTCATATCCATATAAAACCGTCCCGGTTTGGCCATTGGCAATTTCTCCCTGTATCTCAAATTTTCCGTCGAACAATTGTTTTTTTATGAGAGTTTTCACGATGGTTCTTTACCTTATGTTATGTAGGGTATAAGGGGTTGGTTCTCACCCCAGTGAGTCGGTTTCTTTTCCAGTTATTAGACAGTAGAGCTTTGGTTGCCCTGCTCATCTTTTCGGAATGGCGTAGGATTTTCTTGAATGCCGGGAATTCTTAGGCGTTGACCTCTTTCATTTGAGGAAAGAGCAAGGTTTTCGGAGGATCGATCAGAGGATTGAACAATAAGGAGTGAGAAGTAGGGAGTGAGAAGTAAGGAGAACGGGAAATGGCCGAGGATAAGCGACGGGCTTTTCTTCATCTTGAGCTTTTTACTTCTCACTCCTCACTTTCCCCTAGTTCGGAGAACGCCACTGGCGGACTCAACGCCTTCGCGAGGGCATACTTTTTCAACAGTTCCTAGAAGATTTTGAGCGATTGTCCAACCTGTTGGATAGCTTCAAGGGCAGCACCTATCTGTTCAATGGAATGCTCCGACATGACGGTGACTCGGAGGCGGCTTGTGCCTTTGGGAACTGTTGGAGGACGGATGGCTGGGATATAGATCCCGTGTTTCTGTAAGCCGTGGCTCATCTCTAGAGCGAGGCTAGGATCATTCACGATAATGGGGAGAATCGGGCTTTCTGTCTTGGTCATGTGGCAGCCCATGGCAATTAATCCTTGATACATGAGCTCTCGATTTTGCCAAAGTCGGGCGCGTCGCTCCGGTTCCTGCTGAATGACCTGTATAGCCATCTGTGCGGCGGCGGCCATGGCCGGTGGTGGAGCCGTACTATAGATGAACGATCGTGAGGTATTGATCAGGTAGGCGATGAAATCTTTTGTCCCTGTCATGAACCCCCCGCTGACTCCTAGAGCCTTACTGAGTGTGCCCATATGATGAATATTGGCTGACTCTACGCCAAAATGTTCGATGGTTCCGCGCCCAGTGGGCCCCATCACGCCCGTCCCATGGGCATCATCTACCAGCAGGATTGCCTCGAATTCCTCGGCTAAACGGGCCAGTTCGGGAAGTGGGGGCAGATCTCCATTCATACTAAAAACGCCTTCGGTAATGAATAGAATGGGTCGCTTGAGAGGACGTTTCGTTAAAAGCGATTGTAAATGGTCCACATCGTTGTGGTGAAACACCCGAAGGGTGGCTCGACTGAGCCGGCAGGCATCAATAAGACTGGCATGGCACAAGCGGTCGGCGAAAATAATCCCATCGGTTTTGGCCAGACGAGGAATGACTCCAAGATTAGTCGCATACCCGGAAGAAAAGGTGAGCGCGGCTTCTGTGTGAGTGAATTGGGCTAAGGCCAATTCTAGGTCGTGATGGGGAAGCAGATTGCCGGAAATTAGCCGGGAAGCCCCGGCACCCACCCCGAATTGCTCAATGGCCTTCTGGGCTGCTTGTTTGAGTAAGGGGTGGTTGGCCAGTCCTAAATAATTATTAGAGGCAAACAGGAGGGTGCTTTGCCCTTTGACAGACATGAGGGGGCCTGAAGGGGAGGCCATTACGGATAATTCTCGTAAGTGATGGTCTCGTGCTAATTTTTGAAGATCTGTCTCCCACATCTGAGAAAATTCTCCATTTTAGGGGATGTGTGGATTCGAGGATCTCTCTTCCTCAATATTTCGTAATTGCACAAATCCTGCTACAATAGTTGTTGACTTAAAAAAACAACAAGGATTACCATTACGTATTTCTTTTTGAGGAATGCCGTTTACCTGTGGAAAGAAAATGCCTATCTCTTTTTCGCCCATGGTAAATATGACACTGGGAATCTCGTACAAGTTGGTATTCGCGGAGTTTCTTTCAACAGTCTTTTAATCCAAAGGTGAGTATCATGCAACTGACCGGGGCAGAAATTTTTCTTGAATCATTGAAACGTGAAGGTGTGGATACGCTTTTTGCCTTGCCGGGTGGTGTTGTCCTGAAAATTTTTGATGTGCTACATCAGCAAAAGGATATTCGAGTCATTCTGACTCGTCATGAGCAAGGGGCGGGCCATATGGCCGAAGGCTATGCCAAGGCCACCGGAAAAGCCGGGGTAGCATTGATTACATCTGGACCAGGGATGACTAATGTGATCACCGCGTTGGCGGATGCGTACATGGACTCCGTGCCTGTTGTGTGTTTTGCCGGGCAGGTACCAACTCCGTTGATTGGGAATGATGCTTTTCAAGAAGCGGACAACGTTGGGTTGAGCCGACCTTGCACTAAATATAATTTTCTCGTCAAAGATGTGAATGATTTGGCGCAGACCATTAAAGAGGCCTTCTATATCGCGACGACGGGAAGGCCTGGCCCTGTGTTAGTGGATATTCCCAAGGATGTTTCCCTGGATAAGGGCGAGTTTCATTATCCCAAATCTGTCTCGATCCGTGGCTATAATCCGACCTATGACGGGAGTAAATGGAAGATCAAGCAGGCGGCTGATGCGATCATGAAATCGAAACGGCCGATTCTCTACATTGGTGGAGGAGTGCAATTTTCCGGGGCATCTGCCGAAGTCAGAGAATTAGCTGAAATGACTCATATTCCAGTGGATATGACGTTGATGGCCTTAGGCGCATTTCCTGGGGATCACCCATTATCGCTGGGTATGTTAGGTATGCATGGAACGTATGCGGCGAATATGGCTATGCATTACTCGGATTTGGTGATTGCGGTTGGTGCGCGGTTTGACGATCGGGTTACGGGGAAAGTGTCCGAGTTTTGCCCGACCGCAAAAGTGATTCATATTGATATTGATCCCACGTCGATTCGGAAAAACGTCCATGTGGACATTCCTATTGTCGGGGATTGTAAGCGGGTGTTGATCGAGCTGAATAATATTCTGCGTGCAACGGTGAATGGTAATAAAAAAGAACAGCGAAAGCCTTGGTGGGACCAGCTTTCGGCCTGGCAACAAGAGCATCCTCTGGCGTATACGCAAGAGCCTGAGGCGCAAATTAAACCGCAATATCTTATTGACCGGTTGTATGAATTAACCGCTGACCGTGATCCGATTTTGTCAACGGATGTCGGCCAGCATCAGATGTGGGCAGCACAATATTTTAAACTCAAAAACCCCAAGACCTTTTTGACTTCCGGGGGCTTGGGAACGATGGGATTTGGGTTTCCTGCTGCAATGGGGGCTCAAGCGGCGTTCCCTAATCGATTGGTGTTGTGTATTGCAGGGGATGGCAGTATTCAAATGAATACGCAAGAGTTGGCAACAGCCGTGATTGAAAAATTGCCCGTAAAGGTGTTCATTATCAATAACCGGTTTCATGGTATGGTTCGTCAATGGCAGGACTTATTTTATGAAGGACGATATGCCTCCAGTTATCTGGGCCATGTGCCGGACTTTGTCAAATTAGCCGAAGCCTATGGTGCGGCTGGCGTTCGCATTGACAAGGTGGGAGAGGTTGATGCCGGTATTCAAGAAGCCCTATCCATTGACCGGACTGTGTTTATTGATGTGCCCGTCTACCAATATGAAAATTGTTATCCCATGATTCCAGCTGGAGGGAGCAATCATGAGATGCTGTTAGAAGATCCTTCAGATTTAAAGAAACCAAAATCCACGCATAAAACGGCTGTTCAATCGGATTCCGATACTGTGTTAACAGCCTAGGCAAAAATATGGAACACATTATTTCGTTAACCTTGGAAAATAAGTTCGGCTCATTATCTCGTGTGGCCGGGCTGTTCAGTGGACGAGGATTTAATATTGAAAGCCTGTCGGTGGCGCCTACGTTGGATCCTTCCGTCTCCATGATGACGATTGTCACGAATGGAGATGATCGTATTATTGAACAGATTATGAAACAGTTGAATAAGGTTATTGATGTGATCAAAGTGGTTGATATTAGTGAAAATGAGTTTGTGGAGCGCGAGACCGCGTTGATTAAGGTACATACCCGGGCAGAAGATCGTGCTGAAGCTCTGCGTATTGCGGATATTTTTCGAGCCAATGTTCTCGATTCCTCCCCGACGAGTTATACCATCGAAGTCACGGGCGATGTGAGAAAAGTCCAAGCCATTATTCATTTACTCCAACCGCTTGGAATTAAAGAATTGGTGCGGACCGGCCGGATTGCTATCGGACGAGAACCCACACGTCCTGTGCAAGCCCAACTCCGACCGCTTGCGAAAGCGAACTAACCCACTCTGTCTTGATATAAAGGGTGTTCCGCCGATTTTTGGTGGCGGAACCTAAAAGGGCTTTTCTAAATTTCCATTGAGGAGTGCATGATGAAAATTTCTTATGAAAAAGATGTGGATCAACAAAGTTTGGCTAAAAAAACCGTAGCGGTCATCGGGTTTGGAAGCCAGGGCCATGCCCATGCTCTCAACATGCGGGATAGTGGCCTTCAAGTAATCGTTGGCTGTCGGGAGGGGGCATCATGGAACAAGGCCGAAGCGGCCGGGTTAAAGGTGATGCCGGTCGCCGATGCCGTCAAAGCTGCGGACGTGGTGATGATTCTCGCCCCGGATGAACGACAAGCGGCAATTTACAATACCGATATTGCACCCAATCTCAAGCAAGGGGCCTACTTGGCCTTTGGCCATGGCTTCAATATTCATTTTGGGCAGATCCAACCTGATTCCCATATCAATGTATTTATGGTGGCTCCAAAAGGGCCCGGTCATCTCGTTCGTTCCGAATATACCAAAGGGACCGGAGTGCCATGTTTGCTGGCTATTCATCAAGATCCGAGTGGCAATACGGAAAAGGTTGGACTGGCGTATGCGAGTGCGATTGGTGGTGCTCGGGCCGGTGTGATTGAGACGTCATTTCGAGAAGAAACGGAAACAGACCTGTTCGGGGAACAGGCAGTATTGTGTGGTGGTCTGACGTCATTAATCCAGGCTGGGTTTGAAACCTTGGTCGAGGCTGGCTATTCACCGGAGATGGCGTATTTTGAATGTTTGCACGAGGTGAAGCTGATTGTGGACCTTATTTATCAAGGCGGCATCGCCAATATGCGCTATTCCATTAGTACGACGGCGAAGTATGGCGATGTGACACGAGGGCCTCGTGTGGTGACAAGCGAAACCAAGCAAGAAATGAAACGTATTTTAGACGAAATCCAAAGCGGTCGATTTGCCAGAGAATGGGTGCTGGAAAATCAAGCCAACCGTCCCGTATACAATGCGCTCCTGAAAAAGGGAGAAGAGCATCCGATTGAAGAAGTTGGAGCACGGTTACGGGGAATGATGCCGTGGTTGCAAAAAGACCAACTCGTGGATAAACAGAAAAATTGATGAGACCTCGCGCACATGGCTGATCGGGCGAAAGGGATTCCCCTCGCCAAAGAAGGTATTCCTTTTGTCCTCATTGGTGCGGGGCTGACCCTGGGAGCATGGACGATAGGGGGGACATGGTCTACCTGTTTCTTAGGGTTGGTGACGCTTTTCACCACGTGGTTTTTCCGAAATCCTGCCCGTACAATTCCGGCTGGTGAGAATTTAATTGTCTCGCCGGGTGATGGGACGGTTGTCGCTGTGGAATCGGAGTTTGAGCATCGGTATTTGAAAGAGCAAAGTATCCGTATTAGTATTTTTCTTAATGTTTTTGATGTGCATATTAATAGGATGCCCGTTGGCGGAATCGTGCAAGATATGGTCTATCAACCAGGAAAATTCATGATGGCCAATCAGCCGGAAGCTTCCAGCGGGAATGAACAAAACGCTCTGATGCTGCGTCGTTCTGATGGAGTAAAAATTTTATGTGTACAAATTGCCGGGCTCATTGCCCGACGCATCGTGTCGTGGGTGGTGCCTGGAGAGCAAGTTGAAAAAGGCGAACGATTTGGGCTTATTCGATTCGGATCACGAATGGATGTGTATCTTCCTCGAACGAGCACGATTCGAGTACGCGTCGGGGCCAAAGTCAAGGGCGGGTCATCAGTCTTAGCGGAGGTGCCATGCGCAGAACCTTCATGAAGCAACCACGAAGACGACGAGTGGTTTCCCTTATTCCCAATATCCTGACGACGGGAAATTTGTTTAGTGGCTTAGCCTCGATTCTCTTTGTATTTGGAGGAAATTTTGAGGCGGCGGCTATCGCGATTCTTGTGGCGATTGTCTTTGATGTGTTGGATGGTACGACGGCTCGTCTCATGAAAAGTACGAGTGACTTTGGATTGCAATACGATTCATTGGGTGATCTCGTGTCTTTTGGCGTGGCCCCGGGGTTGTTGGTGTATGTCTGGGCGCTCAGTACACCAAAAATGCTGGGGGCGGCCGTGATGTTTGCCTTTGTGGCCTGTGGGGCGCTCCGTTTAGCTCGGCATAATGTTTTGGCCATGAGCAATACAGAAGGAAAGGCCTTTACGGGGTTGCCGATTCCTGGCGCGGCCGGCGTCATTGCCACTTTGTTGATCTTTGATCATTATGTGATATCGCTGGGGGAGAATGTGAAGCCGATTCTCGCCATTGTGCTTACGCTCTCATTAGCGTTTCTGATGGTGAGCACAGTCCGCTATCGTAGCCTGAAGGACTTAAAAACGCAGGAGCATCACCATTTTAATTATTTAGTCTATGCGGTGCTAATTCTTATGGCCGTGCTGGCCTATCCTCAGGCGATGTTGTTTGTGGTCTTTGCCGCATATGTACTTTCCGGAGTGGTCGAGCAAGGTTGGCAATTGGTTGTTGGTGTGACAGGGAAAAAGTCAAAGGCTGAGGTGACATCGGATGAGCCTCAGAAATGAAGATGATAAGAAATAGCCCAATAGAACCTAAGATGAGAAGGCACAGGGGAGGTACCCGATCATGACACGAATGATTCGGATCTTTGATACGACGTTGCGCGATGGAGAGCAATCTCCCGGCGCCAGCATGAATATCGAAGAAAAATTCCTCGTGGCGAAACAATTGGCACGGTTGAACGTGGATATTATAGAAGCGGGGTTTGCCTTCAGCTCGCCCGGTGATTTTGAGGCTGTGCATCGCATTGCCCAGGAAGTCGAAGGCCCGGTGATTTGTAGCTTGGCTCGGGCAAAGCCAGAAGATATCGATCGTGCCTGGGAGGCACTCAAGGGGGCACCCAAGTGCCGTATCCATACGTTTTTATCCTCCTCAGACATTCATCTCAAGCATCAGTTCCGGATGACCCGGGAAGAAGCCCTCAAGCGTGCCGTGGAGATGGTTCGCCATGCGCGAAGTTATGTCGAGGATGTTGAATATTCGCCTATGGATGCTACTCGCTCGGATCTTTCGTATCTTTGTGAAGTAGTAGAGGCGGTTGTAAAAGCGGGAGCAGGCACCGTCAATATCCCTGATACCGTGGGTTACACCACACCGCAGGAATTTGGTCAGATTATTCGTACCCTGTGTGAGCGTGTTCGAGACATGAATCAGGCGATCATCTCGGTTCATTGTCACAATGATTTAGGATTGGCCGTTGCTAATTCTATGGCGGCTATTCATGCCGGTGCAGGGCAAGTGGAATGCACCATCAACGGGATTGGCGAACGAGCGGGGAATGCCTCATTGGAAGAAATTGCCATGGGGTTGCGTACCCGCAAGGATTTTTACCAAGCCGATACGCAAATTCAAACGGAGGAGATATCTAAAGCCAGTCGCCTGGTGAGTAATATTACCGGGATGGTGGTGCAGCCCAATAAAGCGATTGTGGGAGCCAATGCTTTCGCCCATACCTCCGGGATTCATCAAGACGGCCTGCTCAAGGATAAAAACACCTATGAAATTATTCGCCCTGAATCGATCGGCTTAACACAGAGTCGCTTGGTGATGGGAAAATTGTCGGGGCGCCATGCCTTTCGTGAAGAACTGGCCAAGTTAGGCTACATGCTATCTGATCAGGAATTGCAGGAGGCGTTTGAACGGTTCAAGCGTTTAGCCGATCAGAAAAAAGAATTGTTTGAGGAAGATTTGGAAACTATTGTGAATAAAGCAGTGACCAAGGTTCCTGAACGATTCTCATTAAAAGGATTACGAGTGCAAAGCGGGTTCAACGAACCCCCATCGGCCACGGTAGAATTGATCATGAGGGGCCAATTGGCCAGTCAAACCGGAACGGGTGATGGACCCGTGGATGCTGTCTATCGTACGATTGCCTCCTTAACGGAAACCAAAAGCCACCTGCGGGCCTACATTGTCAAAGCCATCACCGGGGGCACCGATGCGCAGGGAGAAGTCTCGGTCAGGGTTGAGGAAAATGGAGAAGTGGTCACGGGTCATGGTTCCGATACGGATATTATTATTGCATCTGCACAAGCCTACCTTAATGCGCTCAATAAATTGGCAGATTTGGTGGAACGTCATGCCAGAGCCGAGCAAAAAATTGGGTTGTGTTAAGGAGTCCTGATCTACGGCAGCCCAACTCCTTCGTTTTTTCTTCATCCATCCACGCGCGGAGTTTCCCTTATTTGGTTTATGCCCAAGTAGGGATCGTTCACACGATCTTGCTATTTTTATTGATTATTGTTTGTTGGAGGAATGATGAATACACGAATTGCGGTCTTGTCCGGCGATGGCATCGGGCCGGAAATCATGCCACAAGCGGTGCGAGTTCTTGAGACAATTGGACAAATATGTGGCCATACGTTTGAGTTGACCTCGGCACAGGTTGGGGGTGCGGCCATTGATGCGACTGGATTCCCCTTACCAAAGGAAACGTTGGATTTAGCCAAATCCAGCGATGCGGTGCTCTTAGGAGCCGTAGGCGGGCCGAAATGGGAAGGGTTGGAATATGAGCGACGACCAGAACGGGCTCTGTTGGGATTGCGTGCACAACTCGGCCTCTTTGCCAATCTTCGACCAGCCAAAATGTATTCTCCTTTGATTGAGGCCTCTAGCCTCAAGCCGGAGGTGGTTGATGGCATTGATGTCCTCGTCGTCCGTGAGTTGACAGGCGGCATCTATTTCGGGGAACCGAAGGGAATCGAAGAAACCGCAACCGGGCATCGGGGATTCAATACGGAAGTCTATACGACAGAAGAAATCCGTCGGATTGCAGAAGTGGCGTTTCAGGCGGCAAAAAAGCGACGAGGTTTAGTGCATTCGATCGACAAGGCCAACGTTTTGGAGTCTTCAGAGCTCTGGCGGCGTGAAGTGATCAAGGTACATGAGAATTTTTCAGATGTGGAATTACGGCATATGTACGTGGACAATTGCGCCATGCAATTGGTCCGCTATCCGAAGCAGTTCGATGTCATTGTCACCACTAATTTGTTTGGCGATATTTTAAGCGATGAAGCGGCCATGCTCACAGGCTCCATTGGCATGCTCCCTTCAGCCAGCGTAGGGTCGACCGTCGGGATGTTTGAGCCCATTCACGGAAGTGCTCCTGATATTGCGGGGAAAAATCTTGCGAATCCTATTGGAATGATGGCTTCCGTGGCGATGATGTTGACCTATTCGTGCGATCTGCACAAAGAAGCGCAATTAATCGAAACGGCAATCCAGAAGACGCTGGAGCAAGGGTATCGAACCAAAGATGTTGAAGGTTCTGGAACCACAGTCCTTGGGACTCGAGAAATGGGCGATCAGATTATTAAACAATTGAAAGAACTCGTTGCATGATGGATCAATGTACCAAGGGTATGATTGCTACCGTGGCTGGAAGCGGAGAGCCTGGTCATAGCGGAGATGGAGCCCTCGCCACAATGGCCTGTCTCAATGAACCCAAAAATCTTTGCTTCGATGCTGACGGTAATCTGTTTATTGCCGATTCGGAAAATCATGCCATTCGCCGTGTCATGAGGTTATCGGGTCTAATCGACACCATTGCCGGAAGGGTTCCTCACCAATCAATGGCTACTGAGAGTACTCCCTCTCCAGTCGTAAGTGATGATCCAACGGAAGAAGCCGATCCTCTTGCCGATGTCGAAGATATTCCAGGCCGAGCCTACACCCAAACTTCTGATCTGAGTGGAACTGTTCGATATGTTGTAGGGCAGGGTATGGGACGAGATCGATTTGCTGGGGATGGCGGATTGGCGACTCAAGCCTTATTGAATTTTCCTTCTGCCGTCGTGGTGGATAGCACTGGGGCGCTGTTCATTGCCGATACGTTGAATCACCGGATTCGTCGAGTCGACCCTCAAACTGGCATGATTCAGACTGTGGCTGGAACAGGACAAACTAAGTGGGGTGATGATGATGGGCCTGGAGTTTCAGCCACGTTGAATGAACCGGTGGCATTGGCCATACATGGGACGCAATTATACATTGCCGATCAAAGCAATAATCGTGTTCGCATGTTGGATCTTGAAACGCAAATCATCACTACGGTTGCTGGAACAGGTGATTCGGGCTACAACGGCGACGGCATGCCTGCCACCGATGCGGGTTTGGCCGGCCCAAGCGGCTTGGCCCTTGATGCCGAAGGCAATCTCTACGTGGCTGATACCTTTAACGGGCGCATTCGGATGATTGCCAAAGACACGGGAATCATTTCAACATTCGTTGGGGATGGATCGGACTTTCGCTATGAACGGGGAGCCAATGAACGGGCCACGGCGTTGTCCAGACCCTACGGGATTGCGATCACACCGGAAAGGTATGTGCTCATTTCTGATTCGGACAACCATCTTATCAGGCAATGGGATCAACAGAAGAAGGAAATGAGTCTAGTGGCTGGAACTGGGCATGCCACCTTTTCCGGCGATGGAACATTGCCTTCAGAGAGCGCCCTTAATTTTCCTTTCGGCCTAGCGGTTGATTCATTGGGTAATATTGCCATTGCGGATACCTTTAATCATCGCATTCGATATATTCGAGCCTAATTTTCTGAACATGAACACGAAAAAGTCAGCTTATAACGTCGCAGTCGTTGGTGCCACGGGAGCCGTAGGAACGGAAATGATCCAAATTCTGGAGGAAAGGGAATTCCCTATCGGGGAATTGGTGCCGTTGGCCTCGACTCGATCGGAAGGGAACGACGTGACCTTCCGTGGGCAGGATCTTCCCGTGAAGGTCCTTCAGCCTGATTCTTTCAAGGGAATTGATCTGGCCCTGTTTTCTGCCGGGGCCGGTGTAAGCAAAGAATTTGGCCCGATAGCGGTAAAAGCCGGAGCGGTTGTGGTCGACAATAGTTCCGCATGGCGGATGGATCCCACGGTGCCACTGGTGGTACCTGAAGTGAATCCGTTGGCCCTTGAAAAGCACCAAGGGCTGATTGCCAATCCCAATTGTTCGACGATCCAGATGGTGGTGGCCCTCAAGCCCTTGCATGATGCAGTAAAGATCAAGCGTATCATTGTGACCACATTTCAATCTGTTTCGGGAACCGGCAAAGAGGCCATGGAAGAATTGGCCGAACAATCTCGGAAGTTGCTGGGGTCAAGGGAAGCGGAACCAAAAGTCTATCCTCACCAGATTGCCTTTAATTGCTTGCCGCACATTGATGATTTTTTGCCTAATGGGTATTCCAAAGAAGAAATGAAAATGGTCAATGAAACGCAAAAAATATTTGGCGATTCTTCCATACAGGTGACTGCTACAACCGTTCGAGTGCCGGTCTTTGTGTGCCACGCGGAATCGATCAATATCGAAACCGAACGAAAGCTCAACGCTAATGAAGCGCGGGCCTTGCTGTCGGTAGCATCAGGCATACAAGTCTACGATGATCCCGGTCACAATTTATATCCACTTCCTATTGATGTGGTCGGGACCGATGCCGTCTACGTAGGGCGTGTGCGGGAAGATGAGTCGATCCCTAACGGGTTGAATTTATGGGTGGTAGCCGATAATTTGCGAAAAGGCGCGGCCTTAAATGCTGTGCAAATTGCAGAGGTTCTTCTCCGGTGATGGAATATGATGAAGATGCTGTGGATAGGAAAAGGTCTTGCAAAATCGCTATGGCTCTGGCAACGAGTGCCACCGGCAGCCTGATCATCTTTACGGTCATCCTGTTTTCTTTTGTTCTGTTTCCTGTCTGGAGTTTTGGGGCCTCTGAACATACAATCCGCGTGGGGTTAACCGATTCGGCTCGAGTTCTTTCCATCCGTTCTTCGTCTCCATTTTTTCTAAAGCTGCCATCCGGTAAACGGTACGAAGTCTCAGAACGTGTGACTGTCACCCGTCGAGGAAAATCGCTACTCCTGAATAAACGATCGGTATCGGCTTCGGCAGTGTCGGTGCAAGGGGGAGGTGGGATTTACCATGTCCGGGTTTTAGCTAACGCAGCCAATTCTTCGGCGCTGAATTCAAAAAAGGAATGGAGCGTCCGAGGACCTCTTGAGATTCAAAACAGCCTATCCGGATTGGCAGTTATTAACCGAATCGACCTGGAAACTTATGTGGCGGGAGTGGTCTCGGGAGAAGTCAGTCCCAAGTGGCCACTTGAAGCGTTGAAAGCGCAAGCCGTCGCGGCTCGCACGTATGTGCTTTATAAACAAGTTGAGAATCGGCAACAACCCTTTGATGTGTTCGCCAGTGTTCAAGATCAAGTGTACCATGGCCATGCGGTCCGTTCGGAGTCCGTACTTCAAGCAGTTGCCGCTACCAAAGGGCATGTTGTGACTCATGAGCGTCGTCCAATCTATGCGGCGTATTCATCAACGGCTGCCGGTCAAACGGAAGATGCGTTATATGTGTGGGCGTTAGACCTGCCGTATTTGAAAGGTGTGGATTGTCCATTTGATGATCAATCTCCACGCTATGATTGGCGAACATCCTTTACGTTTGATTATCTGGAGCAACAATTGCGAAAAGAAGGGTATACTGTCGGAACTGTCGCAACGCTGACGCCGTATACCTTTACCCCTTCGGGGCGTGTCGATCGAGTGCGACTGCTGCATTCTGGAGGAGAAATCATTTTGCGTGGGCAGGATTTACGACGTATCGTGGGGTACTCAAAAATTTTCAGCACGAACTTTTCCATTGAATCCTTTGGGGCAGAAGTTGTGGTGGTTGGACATGGCGCAGGACATGCTGTTGGCATGTGTCAATGGGGCATGCGGGAGATGGCTGATCTAGGCTATGACTACCATTCCATATTACGCCATTACTATCCTGGAACAACGCTTCTTCCAATTTCGCGCGTCAATCTGACTCCTTCAGACCGACCCTGAGTATTTTTCCCCTGGGTTGGCAATGAATCTTTCTGATTTTAATTTTCCGTTTGATCCAACGCTGATTGCAAAGCACCCGGTTCATCCACGAGACCATGCGCGGTTGTTGGTGCTCAATCGTCAGAAGGGTCAAATCGTCGATTATCAGGTAAAAGATCTCCCGGATATCCTTCGCCCCGGAGATTTGGTTGTGGTGAATGACACGAAAGTCATTCCGGCCCGTCTTTGTGGAAAAAAAGTCCCTAGCGGAGGGCGAGTTGAAATCCTGTTTGTCAAAAACATGGATGCTACGCATGCTGAAGTCCTGATGAACGGCCGGGTAGAGGTTGGACAGATCGTCGAATTTCATGGCCATGCACGGGCACAGATTGTTGAAAAAAATCATGGGCGAACTGTGATTCATTGGCTGGCTCCAGGGGGATTGCATGCACATTTGCAACAATATGGTGATCTGCCACTACCGCCGTACCTCAAGCGAAAGCCGGTTTTGCGCGACCAAGAGGATTATCAAACGATATTTGCGAATGTTGAGGGAGCCGTGGCTTCGCCTACGGCCGGCTTGCATTTTACGAGAAACCTTCTTCAAGCATTATCAGGCAAAGGGATTAGCTGTGCCACGATCACCTTGCATGTCGGTCCTGGCACATTTCAACCGGTCAAGACGAAGCTGGTTGAAAACCATAGGATGCACCCGGAATGGTGCGAAGTATCAGAAAGTGTGGTTAAGCAGATTCAGGATGTTCGGCAACGGGGTGGCAGGGTTGTGGCTGTCGGAACGACGGTTGCCAGAAGTTTGGAGTCAGCCGCCAATGAACATGGAGAGGTAGAGCCGGGGTCTGGAGAAACCCGGCTCTTCATTATCCCGGGGTTTCAGTTTCGGGTTGTGGACGTACTGATGACGAATTTTCATTTTCCCGAGACCACGCTTCTCATGTTGGTATCTGCGTTTGCCGGCTTGGAAACCGTTCGAAATGCCTATGCCCATGCTGTGGACGAACGTTATCGGTTGTATAGTTACGGCGATGCGATGCTCATTCAGTCAGAAGGGAGAAGTAAAACGAAAGATGTAGGCAGTAGGCAGGAATAAGGTGAGCGGTGAAAAGCTACGAATGGAAAAGTCTGTGTATTGAACTTCTCACTTCTAACTTTTCCCTTCTTACTTTTTATTACAGCAATTCCTCGTGAATCGTGACATCGCCGCGGGCACGTAAGGAAGCTTGAAAGGCTTGCATGGCCCGCTGCTTTTTCTGAAGAAGGAATTGCATTTTTATTTGTTCAAACACTTGGGGATCGGGTTCCGCACCTTCCAAGGTTTGGCGGGCATTCAGCTCTGTGACTTCTTGTAGTTCGGCAGGTGTGAGGGTTGTCGCTTCGG
>QIDY01000162.1 GCA_003228495.1 Nitrospirota bacterium | reverse complement strand
GTAGAGCCGCTGGAAGGTTGCAGCATCACGACCGCCGAGCACCCAGGCCACGGTTCGCTCTGAAGCACGATCCAGGGCTTTGATGATCCACGTTTTGTTTTTTTTGATCCGAGGAAATGCCTCATCTCATCAAATTCCATTTCCCGAATGGTTCCCGGAATCTCAGGCTCATCCAGCCGATCCGCCTCGCGTTGCAACCATTTTTGCACGGCCGGCGGCGTGACGCCAAAGAGCTTCGCAATAAACCCGTATGATGACTTACCCAACGCATATAAGATCACGGCAAAGGCTCGCTTCACCGCGGTTTCCGCTTTCATGCGGTCATCCCCAACCACAAAGTTATAGCCGCACGCCTTGCACTGATAGCGCTGCTTGTTCCGTACGCACCCATTCTTGACCGTCTTGGCTCCATGACAGTTCTTGCAACGGGCCATCGTCTCCTCCTTTCAGTATAGGAGGATACTAACAGATATCTATCTATAGGTAAATACTCTCGAAATTCCTATTCCCTGTGGGCATGACGATTTTTGAGCCCTCCTACCTTTACTTGCCAATGCAAAACTCTCGGAAGATTTGATCTAAAATATCTTCATTCGTCACGGTGCCTACTATTTCACCAAGAGCTTGCAACGCCACTCGCATATCCAACGCCACACATTCGGCAGATCGTGTATCATCAATCGCCGCGAGGGCATTATGCAAGGCTTCAGCCGTTTGTTGAAGCAGGACCTTGTGCCTCAACCGGGAGATTAATACTGAATCGCCTGCTTCGTGGCGCCTCCCAACAGCCACATGTTTAATGGCTCGTTTGACGTCATCAATACCTTCACCTGTTAACGCACAGACTTGGACATATTCTGTCTGAAGGAGGTTTTTTTCATGGGATGTGGCAATTTCTTGAATGTCCTCAAGTGAAACCTGTTGAGGAAGATCATGTTTATTTAAAATCATCACCCGAGTTTTCTGCCTGTATTCTTGTATAAGGCCCATGTCTTTTTCTGTGAGTGCCTGGCTTTGATCAAACACCATGACCAAGACATTCGCTTGTTGAATCGCCTCTTCGGCTCTGCTCATGCCTTCTTGCTCTAATTCGTCGGTCGTCTCTCGTAACCCCGCGGTATCGAACAGTCGAATCATCACCCCTTCGACCATGACAGATTCTTCAAGCACATCGCGGGTCGTTCCAGGAATCTGAGAAACGATGGCTCGATTAACATCTAAAATGGCATTCAAAACGCTGGACTTCCCCACATTGGGGCGCCCGAGAATGACGGTTCGAATTCCTTCACGAATAATCCGCCCTTCCCGAGCTGACTCGATCAATGTTTCAACAGCTCCGACAATCGTCCTGAGTTTCTCTTGTAATTCGGTCTGTTCAATGAATTGAATATCTTCTTCTCCAAAATCCATTCCGGCCTCTATATGAGCCAGAAGTTTCACCAACCCATCCCGATGGCCTTGGATAATTTCAGACAATCCGCCCTGAAGATGTTCTTGCGCTAATTTCAGGCTATGGAGGGAGTTGGCTTGAATGGTGTCCAAGACTGCCTCGGCTTGAGTCAGATCGAGCCGCCCATTTAAAAACGCCCGTTTGGTAAATTCTCCAGGCTCGGCCATGCGAGCTCCGGCTTGTGTGAGGGCTTCGCACATAGCTTGCACAATGAGCGGTCCGCCATGGCCATGGACCTCGACGACATCTTCGCCCGTGTAGGAACGTGGAGCTCGCATGGTCACGACCAACACTTCATCTAATACGGTGGCGGACTCATGTCTCACAGAGTCTTGAGTTTGGAATTGTTCCCAAAGAAATTTCCCCAAATACAATTGATGGGAAGTGATTTCCGAAAGGGGTTTTGCGCAACGAAGTCGGACGACATTGGAAGCAATGGGAAGCGCTCGAGAGCCGCTTACCCGCACAATGCCCACGCCCCCTTCACCAGCGGGGGTAGCGACGGCGCAAATGGTGTCGTCCAAGGCACTCATACCTACTGACACCATACATTAGGATTTTTTTGATTTGCCTGATGGCTTGCCGGATTGCTGAGAAGAGGATTTCTTTTTCCCTGGCTTGTCAGGCTTTTCAGGACCAGACGATGGTGAATCGGTCTTGGCAATTTCGGTCGTTCCTGGTTTTTTGGGTGGGAGGACATAGCGATCTGTCACAAATTGCTGTGTGATCGTCAACACATTATTGGTGACCCAATATAATACGAGCCCAGCAGGGAATGTGACAAACAAAAAGGTGAGCCCTATCGGCAAAATCAACATCATTTTGGCCATGTTGGGGTCCACCGTCGTCGGCATAATTTTTTGTTGCACGAACATGGACGCACCCATGAGCACGGGCAGCACATAAAACGGATCCTGGATGGACAGGTCCGTAATCCAAAGCATAAATGGAGCCTGCCGCAAATCGATCGTCATATACAAAATATTAAATAAGGCAATAAAGACCGGCATCTGAAGAAACATCGGAAGACACCCGCCTATCGGATTGACTTTATGCTCCCGATAGAGCTTCATAAGGTCTTCATTAAGTTTTTGCTTGTCGTCTTTATATTTTTCTTGAAGCTTCGCAACTTTGGGTTGGATATCCTTCATTCCTTGCATGGATTTATAGCTTTTATATTGCAAAGGTACGAACAATAATTTGATGCCAACCGTCAATAAAATAATGGCTACCCCATAGTTGTGCGTATAGTCATGGATGAATCGAAGAACCGAAAACAGCGGTTTAGCGACGGCCTTCACAGGCGTCCAACTACCATAAATAAACCATCCGAAATCAATCGTATCTTCCAAACCGATTTCAAACGATTTCAGCACATCGAATTGTTTGGGCCCGGCATATAATCTGCCCTTATAAACTTGTTCTTCAGACCCGGCCTGAATAGTAAGCCCAGCAGAGACAACTCTCTCGTTTTCAAGTTTTGAAAAAAGACCCGTCGCATTTTCCGGATTAACTGGAATCAAGACACTGATGAAATATTTATCTTGGAGGGCCAGCCACTTCACAGGGCCCTCTCGTTGAATCGTGGGATCATCCGACTCAGGCGACTCTTTGACTAATTCCTCTTCAATCATCCAGGCCGATCCCAGCAACCCGATAAATCCTTGGCCCCATTCCACCACCCCAAAATTTGTCCCTAACATTAAGTCCAGTTTTTCGGGAACTCCTCGTGTGCGAATTTCCATATCCACTACATATGAGTCGTAATGAAAGACGAGTGTCTTTTCAACCGACATCTCGGTTTCATCTGAACCGTAAGTGAATACAACTTTTCCCGTAGGGTGCCTCTCGTCTAACTCCGAGAAATCCTTTTCAACGCGATAGGGAGTTCGCCGAAGCATGTCGGTCACTTCTTCATGGCCTTCAAACTTCAAGGTCAACGGTTCGGGAAATTGTCCATTGGAATAGACTAATTGGACCGGCGTACTTTCCTCTGTTTGCGTTAGGAATTTTTTTAATTCCCAAGAAGTGATCGCGGCTCCCTGATTTGAAAGCCCTACTCGGAGCAAGGGTGTTTCAATCACGATGATTTCCTCCGCCGCCACGACTACCTGGTCGGCTGACATCTCGGAATTATCCGAAGAGATCATGGAACTTTCTAGAGCTGGGTCGGAGGGTGCGGAAGAGGGACGATCAGTGGGCGATTCGCCTTGCGAATCGATTTGATAGATTTCCTCATCGATAATGGGCGAGTTCGAAAACGGAGAGTAGCCTAATTCCTTCAGCAGGAGGTCGTACCCAAAAATAATGCCAAGGGAAAGTACCAGGAAAAGGACGACGCGCTTTTCCATTTTAACTTTGGAGTCTCCTAAACACTGGTGGCAATTGACGGTCAGATGATAGAGGTGAATGTATTGAGATCAGGGGACCGGATCCAAACCCCCGGAATGGAAGGGATGACACTTCAGCAGACGTCCTATTCCTAACAATAGCCCTTTCACGGGCCCATGCTTATCGATGGCTTGCACGGTATAGTGGGAGCAGGTCGGTTCAAAACGGCAACAGACCCCAACGTATGGCGAAATTCCACACTGATAAACAACAATCATTTTTTTTAAGACCCACGTCATTCTGGCCTCATAGATCGGATAACTCCAATTTGCCTGAGCATTTGGTTCCAAGCCTTCTCCACCTCCTGAAAACTGGAACGAAGAATTTTAACCTTGGGATAGACGATGCAGTGATGGCCAAGCGCCATATCGGAATAGGAAGCTCTAACCAGTTCTCGAATGATCCGTTTCAGCCGATTCCGCGTGACAGCTTTTCCGACCCGCCGTCCTACCACAACTCCCATACGGGGTAAAACATCTCCTGGGACGCGGCTATGGATAAAGGTAAAAAACGGGCTCCTGACTACGGAACCTGTCGCTTTTACCCCATCATATTCATGTTTCTTTTTTAAGAAAAAAAGGAAATCCCCCTTTTACTCATCGGAAACTGTGAGCCGGGATCGCCCCTTTTTCCGTCGACGAGCAAGAACTTTTCTCCCATTCTTGGTACTCATCCGTTTTCGAAACCCATGGTCTCGTTTTCTCTTTAAGTTCGACGGTTTTCGATATGTCATTGACACGGTACTCTTCTCCTTTCGACCTTTTTCTTATGAACTCATCATTTTATGGGCGAATGGTTTGAGAGTCAAACGTATTTTCTGCGCTTCCCCTCGGCATCCACAGACCAATTCGTTGACTGGGTTGGGGCGGAAAGATATAGTCGAATCCACTTTTTTGCATTTTTTCTTTAAATTTAAAGAGGACTTTTCGTGTTGCGATCCGTCAAAGGGCTCAAGGATATCCTCCCTCAGCAAACCCCTCAGTGGCAGCACATCGAGACGGTCGCGCGGACCCTGGCCACTCAATATGGGTTTTCTGAAATTCGGATCCCTATATTCGAATTCACTGAGCTTTACGCCAGGAGCATTGGTGGGACGACAGATATCGTGGAAAAGGAAATGTATACCTTTCTCGATCGGGACGGAAGTTCTTTGACTTTGCGTCCTGAAGGGACTGCTGGGGTCGTGAGAGCTGTTCTGGAACATAAACTTCTGGATTCTCCCACCACGCGAAAGCTATTTTATTTAGGGCCCATGTTCCGTCATGAACGGCCACAAGCCGGGCGTTATCGGCAATTTCACCAATTTGGTGTGGAAGCACTTGGGATAGATCATCCTCTCATAGATGTGGAGGTCATGGCCTTGTTATGTCAATTTTTCTCTTCCCTGGGTCTTGAGGATTTAACCTTACACATTAATTCTATTGGGACTCTGAATGACCGAGAAGTCTATATTCACAAACTCAAGGAATTCCTTTCCCCCATTCTCAAAACCCTCTGCGGAAATTGCCAGCGCCGTCATTCGACGAATCCCCTTCGGATATTGGATTGTAAAGTTCCAGTATGTCAGGAAACGACACAACAGACACCCATTTTAATCGACTATCTTTCCGACAATTCAAGGACTCATTTTCAAGCTGTTCTGGACGGTCTTAGTGCTCTTGATATTGCCTATACCATTAATCATCGACTTGTTAGAGGGCTTGATTATTACTCTCGAACAACTTTCGAAATCACGTCCCCTCATTTAGGGGCACAAAGTACTATCGGAGCCGGAGGACGCTATGACAGTCTCTTTCAAGTCCTACATGGTCCCTCAACTCCAGCTATCGGGTTTGCTGTGGGTTTGGAACGGGTCACACTCCTCCTCGCTGAAGACCAAACAACCAAGAAATCGCCCCTCTTTTTTGTCGCTGGATTCGGAGATACCGGGAAGCCCAAGGCCTTTACGCTCCTTTATAAAATTCGACAGGCGGGAATGCGGGCAGATACCGATCACAAAGGGAATACTCTTAAGGCTCTCCTTCGCTCCGCTGACAAACTTGGTGCAGACTATTCCATTATTGTCGGGGATAACGAAGCTGATTCC
Organism: Nitrospirota bacterium; assembly: GCA_003228495.1. Lineage (GTDB taxonomy): Bacteria > Nitrospirota > Nitrospiria > Nitrospirales > UBA8639 > Nitrospira_E. The sequence continues at coordinate 8,684 of QIDY01000162.1, read as the reverse complement.
AATACTGCTATCCTGCGGAATATGCAAACCAAGGTTCAGGAAATCGTCAATCTAGAAGAAATAACACAAAGAATACAGAAGAAGTGATTAGGGTATTTCATGTTAAACCTAGAAGCGGTAGTTGGATCCAGAAAGTCTGCAAAAGCTCTTCACGCACCCAGGGAATTCAAAAAATCTCTCTTCACCCCCAAAGTGACCACGTGTTTTTTGAATTCCCTATGCACGTAAATATCTTCTACAGCTTTTTCGCGCTCAACCGCCGTTTCTAGGTTAAATAGACCACGATTTTTCTTGACATTTTTTTTGTCCAGTGCTAGGGTTTTTCTCTTATTTTTCAATAAGAAATGAGAATATCTTCGTTCTAGATTTTCTTTTAAATTCGTTATCACGCAAACACCAAAATACACTTTATTTACGTATTTCACCTAGTTAAGTAGCAAGAGATGTCCAAACAGTTGGTTGTCCTCATTCGTGAGGACCCTTCAAAAACCCACAGGGCTTCCGAAGCCATACGCATTGCATTGGGTCTTTCAACAGGTCCCAATCCTATTTCTATTATCCTTTTGGATAATGCAAGGCAATTAGTCTCGGAAGATGCTTATGATCTCCCTGACGGAGAAATTCTGGAAAAGCATCTACCTGTGATAAAAAATTTGGAAATTCCCATGATCATTCCCATAGGTAGCCGAGAGACCTTTTCCATTGATGAAGAATTTACCATTCAAGAATCCTCTCCTTCGAAAATGGCTTCTCTTCTCGGACAGGCTGATTGTATTTTGTCCTTTTAGATCTTCAATTCCCTTATGAAAAAGATCTTCTATATTTGTACAAAACCTATTGAGAATTGGGATATTTTTGCTCCTTTTGATAATATCCCAACATCTCAGAGGCAAATTTCTGTTCTGCTACTTAATGAAAATCAAGATTTGCAGAATGTTCATGCCTCTCATGTATGGAAATTGACTCCAAGTAAAGAAGATCTGGTGGGTACGAATGCGATACAGGGTATTTCCTATCGTGATTTTTTAGAGCAGATCTTTTTACATGATTTGCCCATGGTAATTTAATCTCTTCTCCTTTTTTTAATAAAGAGATAAGAGTAGTAGTAGTAGTAGTCTTAATAGGTCCTGAGAATTCTGTGTATGGAAACTTGGTTGGCAGTGAATTCCTTTTATTTTGTTGGGGAATATTTAACATTAAGAGATGATGAAAAATGAGAATAAAATGTGTATAAAGTTTGTGATGTGTTTTGGAAAAGCTGTGAATAAATGATTAAGATATTCACAGGTGTAAATTGGATTTTCGATCCCAATTATTAGATTATTAACAACTGTGAATAAAGTTGTGAATAAGGTAGATTTTTTGAATATAAACACGAGTAAAATATGGGTTGATGTTTTAGGGTATATTAGACCAAAAGTAGGGAATGAGGTGATTGATACATGGTTCCAACCCCTTGTGTTGGATGGTATAAATGAAGGTCAGGCCACTATACGAGTTCCTAATAAGTTTTTTGGAGAATGGCTTGGGAGAAACTATAAGGACTTATTAACCGAGGCTTTTTATTATGTAGCAGGAATAAAGCCAGCTGAAATTATTTTTGTGTTGAAGGATGAAGGTGAAAAAGATATCTCACATCAGGTGAATGTGGGGAAAAAAGAGAATTATCGGTTTTCTCAGTCTTCTAAAGTCAGACGGCAACCACTCCCTAATCCTAAATATACATTTGAGACGTTTGTGGTAGGAGCGAGTAATCAATTTGCTCATGCTGCTTGTTTGGCTGTGGCTGAATCTCCCGCCAAGTCCTACAATCCATTGTTTATTTATGGGGGAGTGGGACTCGGAAAAACCCACCTTCTAAATTCCATTGGAAATTATATTGCAGATCGAACCGACCTACGGATTGCTTATGTAACCACCGAGCAATTTACCAATGAGGTCATCAATTCTATCCGCTATGACAAAATGATGGAATTACGAAGACGGTATAGAAATGTAGATATGCTTCTGATTGATGATATTCAGTTTCTTGCAGGAAAAGAACGCACGCAGGAGGAATTTTTCCATACGTTCAACACACTCTATGAAGCTCGAAAACAAATTGTCCTCTCCAGTGACCGTTTTCCTAAAGAAATGCCATCAATGGAGGAACGTCTGCGGTCCCGATTCGAATGGGGTTTAATTGCAGATCTCCAACAACCAGACTTCGAAACTCGAATTGCCATCCTTCGGAAAAAATCTGATGAAGAAGGACTTACGATTAATGAGGACGTGATTCAACTCTTAGCGTCTAATTTAAAAAATAACATTCGCGAGCTTGAAGGAGCCCTTATCCGGCTTGGAGCCTACGCTTCCCTAACAGGCCAGCAAATCACCGTGGTTATGGCCAAGAATATTTTGAGAGATCTTTTGGGCAGCAAAAGAAAAGTCATTACAGCAGAAGACATTCAAGATGCCGTTGCGACTCGGTTCCATATTAAAATTTCCGATTTAAAGTCTAAGCGACGGACCAAGACCTTGGTCTACCCACGGCAAATTGCAATGTTTCTCTGTCGGGACTTAACCGATGCTTCTTTTCCTGAAATTGGGAGAGACTTTGGAGGAAAAGATCACACAACGATCATCCATGCCTGCAAACAGATGAAAAAATCACAGGAAACGGATGCCACTCTTCGAGCTACCCTCGAAAGCCTGAAAGAAGAGATTGGCAAGGCATAGTGCGAGCTTAAGAGCCTATCCAAAATTAGCAGGCTCCTAGTGTAGGAAATTCATGAAAATTCGGATGGCCAGAGAAGATTTATTAACCGCGTTGCAGCGAGTACAGGGTGTGGTTGAAAAGCGAAATACCATGCCGATTCTGGCCAATATTCTTTTGGAAGCAAAGCCTGAAGGGTTGGATATTCTGGCCACGGATTTAGAAATTGGTATGCGAGGGCTGTATAAGGCCACAGTCGAGGAACCAGGGTCCGTGACGTTTTCAGCTCGAACGCTGTTCGATATCCTCAAGGAAGTCCGGCATGCCGAAATTGAAATGGTGGTGGGAGAGAACCATTGGGTCACCATCAAGGCAGGCAAGAGTCAATTTCGTGTGGTGGGATTACCCAGTAAAGATTACCCGGCACTTCCGGCTATCGAACGAGATGGGCTGTTGTCGATTCCCGCTCAAGGGTTATTACAGCTCCTCAAAAAAACGGTATTCGCTGTTGGTGAAAAGGACACACGGTATGTTTTGAATGGACTCCTCATCACTCTCATTCCTTCCGGCAAGAATGTCACTATAAGACTTGTAGGCACCGATGGGCACCGATTAGGTTGGGCTGAGCAAGAGGTGACTCCTGAGCCGTCCGGCATTCCCTCCTCGGAGCTTCAAGTTATTATTCCTAAAAAAGCCGCTATTGAAATCCGGCGATTGTTGGAAGAGGATGATAAGGAACCTCTTCTTGGTTTTACCAAGAACTTGCTTATCCTCCGTAAAAGCGGCCTCGTCTTCACGTCACGAATTATGGAAGGGACCTACCCGAATTATCAGCAAGTCGTTCCTAAAGAGTCTTCCAAGAAAGTTTCTCTGAACAAATTGGAGTTAGAGGGAGCTTTACGGAGAGTCGCCATTCTGTCAAAAGATAAAGCCCATGCTGTGAAATTGTCTTTTAATCCCGACCATGTTCATTTGTCCTCCAAAAGTCCGGATTTGGGCGAAGCCGAGGAAGAAATAGCTGCGACATATAAAGGGGAAAATTTCTCTGCTGGATTCAATGCGCGGTATTTCCTGGATGTGTTGTCGGTTATTGAAACAGAATCACTGTCCCTCCAAATGGAAACAGCATTAAGTCCATGTTTAATTCAAGAGCAGGGAAACCCCACGTTTAAAGCCGTTGTCATGCCCGTGAAGGTATAGCAGACTTGACCTCACGGGCCTTCATCCTCCTACACGTTCGCACATCGTAATCTGTATGGAATCATCAGAACCACCAAGTCAAGAATCTGTCCAGCCTCCAGATTCTTCGCAATCCAACACCCGGTACGATGCCGACCAAATCCGTGTCCTGGAAGGGCTTGAAGCCGTCCGCAAACGTCCAGCCATGTATATCGGCAGCACCGGTATTGATGGGTTGCACCACATGGTCTACGAGGTGGTGGACAATAGTGTGGATGAATATATGGCCGGGTTTGGGAATGAAATCCTGGTGGTGTTGCAAGTCGATGGGAGTGTGATGGTCTCGGATAATGGTCGTGGCATTCCAACCGGGATGCATTCCACTCAGAAAAAATCTGCGGCAGAGGTGGCTTTAACTGTCCTTCATGCCGGTGGGAAATTTGAGGAAGGTGCCTATAAAGTATCGGGTGGGTTGCATGGTGTGGGCATATCGGTCGTCAATGGCCTTTCGGAGTGGCTGGAATTGGAAATCTGGCAAAACGGGGAGGTGTTCGAACAACAATACGAACGAGGGAAACCCCTTAACCCCTTAGCCCTTTCCGGTAAAACCAAAAAGCGTGGGACCAAAGTGGTGTTTAAGGCCGACCCGCTCATCTTTGAAGCGGTCGAAATCAGTTTCGATGTCTTGGCCCAACGACTTCGAGAATTGGCCTTCCTCAATAAAGGGTTAGAAATCACTCTCAAGGATGAACGAAAGGGCAAGGAAAAGGAACAGGTATTTTGTTACAAGGGTGGCATCGTCTCATTCGTGGAACATCTAAATGAAGCGAAGTCTCCACTCCATGCGCCTATTGTTGTCGATGTAGAAAAAGCCGATCTCATGCTGCAAGTGGCCCTTCAATACAATGAAGGTTATGCCGAAATCCTGTTTTCGTTTGCCAACAATATCAATACCCGTGAAGGGGGCACGCATCTCATTGGCTTTAAATCGGCATTAACCCGAACCATCAATAGCTATGCGACCACAACGGGTTTGTTTAAAAAAGATACCGAATCACTCAGCGGTGAGGATGTGCGGGAAGGCTTAACTGCTGTCGTGAGTGTCAAAGTTCGCAACCCACAGTTTGAAGGACAGACAAAAGGTAAACTCGGGAATAGCGAGGTGAAGGGCATTGTGGAATCCGCAGTGAACGAAGCCCTTGGAAACTATCTAGAAGAAAATCCTTCGGTAGCGAAAAAAATTGTCGGGAAGTCTCTCGATGCTGCCCGGGCTCGTGAGGCTGCGAGAAAAGCCAAAGAATTAATCCGCCGCAAAGGTGCTCTGGAGGGCGGTTCTCTCCCAGGAAAATTAGCCGACTGCTCCGAGAAAGATCCTGCGATGAGCGAGTTATATATTGTTGAAGGTGATTCTGCTGGTGGGTCGGCTAAACAAGGGCGGGATCGACGAACTCAAGCCATTCTGCCACTCAAGGGGAAAATCCTGAATGTGGAGAAGGCCCGATTTGATAAAATGCTGTCCAACGAGGAAATTCGTACGCTCATTATGGCGATTGGCACAGGGATTGGACGACCGAGGGAGGACGCTGACAAAGGCAAAGATGATAAAGATGCGTTTAATATAGACCGCGCACGGTACCACAAAATTATTTTGATGACCGATGCCGATGTGGATGGTAGCCATATTCGTACACTCCTGCTCACGTTCTTCTTTCGGCAAATGCCGGAACTTCTCGAACGTGGTTATATCTATATTGCTCAACCGCCTCTTTTTAAGGTGAAAAAAGGCAAAGGAGAAAGATATCTGAAAGATGAGGGAGCGATGAATGACTATCTCTCAAATCTTGCCGTGGAAGATGCGGAACTTCTTCTGCCAAGTAGCAACGAATTTGTCACGCGCGATATTTTGTTACCCATTTTAAATAAACTCGTGGCGTTCGAAGGCTTAATTACTCGTGTGGCTCAAAAACATGGAGAACCGGCTCTTTTGCGAGTCTTTGTCGACTTTCCACACTTGACCAAAGACTTGTTAAAAAATCGAAGCGAAGTCGAAGCATTGGTACAAGAAGCCACGCGCGTCCTCGGCTTAGTTTTTAGCTCAGGAACTTGGAGCCTTGAGATTCAGCACGATGAAGAACATGATTCACATAAAATTGTCTGCCGAGGGTCAAGTAATGGAAACAACAAAACGTTTACGCTGAATCATGATCTTGTCGGGTCGGCTGATTTCCGAGAATTACAAAAACTTACGCCTGCCGTCTTAGGCTTAGGACGACCGCCCTATCGTCTGAAACGGAAGGGAGTGGAAGCCACGTTTTCTACCAGCACGGAACTCGTCCAGGAAATACTAGAATCCGGGAAAAAGGGCCTGTCTATTCAACGGTACAAAGGTCTTGGCGAGATGAACCCTGGGCAATTGTGGGACACTACGATGGACCCCGAAACCCGGAGTCTCCTCCAGGTGACATTAGAGGATATTGCGGGAGTTGATGAGATTTTTACCATTTTAATGGGCGATGAAGTTGAACCTCGGCGAAACTTCATTCAGCAACATGCGCTCGAAGTACGCAATTTAGACGTATAGAGGGTAGAGGTTGAAAATTTTCTTCGCTTCCACTCCTCAGGTTTCACTTCTAACTCTTTTCTAACCCATGCCACCTGAAGAACGCCTCACACAAGTCGCCATAGAAGACGAAATGCGCTTGTCTTATTTGGACTATGCGATGAGCGTCATTGTAGGCCGCGCCTTGCCCGATGTGCGTGATGGGTTGAAGCCCGTGCATCGCCGCATTCTCTACGGCATGAATGAAATGGGGCTGGGATCTGGGCGACCCTATCGCAAGTCGGCGAAAATTGTTGGTGAAATCATGGGCAACTATCACCCCCATGGTGATTCGGCCATTTACGATACCTTGGTTCGGATGGCCCAGAATTTCAACATGCGCTATCTCCTGGTGGATGGCCAAGGCAATTACGGATCGGTGGATGGGGATCCCGCTGCAGCGATGCGGTACACCGAAGCCCGTTTGACCAAGCTGGCTGAAGAAATGCTCGTTGACATCGATCGGGAGACGGTCAATTTCGCCCCGACATACGACGAATCTTCTGAAGAACCTGTTGTCTTGCCCGCGCGCATTCCCAACCTGTTGGTCAATGGTGCGGGCGGGATCGCGGTCGGTTATGCCACCAACATTCCGACCCATAATTTAGGTGAAATCACGGCGGGCTTGATCGTCCTATTAGATCGTCCGGAATCCACCATTCAAGAATTAATGGAATGCATCCCAGGCCCGGATTTTCCGACAGCGGGATTCATATACGGGACACAGGGAATCAAGGATGCCTATGAAACAGGCCGAGGCCTCTTAACGCTTCGGGCAAACGCGGATATCGAAGTTGATGAACGTACGGACCGGGGACGTATTATCGTGTCCGAGCTGCCCTATCAAGTCAACAAAGCCAAGCTCATCGAAAAGATCGCCGATCTCATTCATGAGAAACGATTGGAAGGAATCTCCGACCTACGGGACGAATCCGATCGGGATGGACTTCGAATCGTCATCGAACTCAAGCGAAACGAAAATCCCACGGTCATTCTGAATCAATTGTATAAACAAACCAACATGCAGACCACCTTCGGGGTGATTATGCTGGCTTTGGTGCGGAATCGGCCTGAAGTTTTAAACCTCAAGCAGATTCTTGAAGCGTTTATTGAGCATCGCAAAGAAGTGGTGGTCCGCCGTACCGCGTACGACCTGCGAAAGGCCGAAGAACGGGCCCATATTTTAGAAGGCTTGAAGCGGGCGCTTGAATCGCTCGATGAGGTGATTGCACTCATCCGTCGCGCCGCGTCGCCAGAAACCGCACGCCATGGCCTTATGGATCAATTCGAGTTAAGTGAATTGCAGGCCAACGCCATTCTGGATATGCGGTTGCAACGACTCACACAGTTGGAGCAAGACAAACTTTCCCAAGAATATAGTGAATTGGTCACCCGCATCGCGCATTTACGCACGGTGCTGGGATCCGAGGAAATGGTTCGCATAATCGTCAAACAAGAAATTCAAGAAATCCAAGAGCGCTATGCCGATGATCGCAGGACCCAAATCGTTCCGGCCGAAGCCGAGTTGAATATGGAGGATCTGATAGCGGAAGAAGAAGTCGTCGTGACCATCACCCATGCGGGCTATATTAAACGGAATGCTGTCTCCATTTATCGAGCGCAGCACCGTGGCGGAAAAGGCAAAATCGGGATGGGGGTCAAAGAGGAAGACTTCGTCGAACAGATCTTTACGGCGTCGACTCATGATTACCTCTTATTTTTTACAGATGCCGGACGAGTATATTGGCTCAAAGTCTATCAATTGCCGGATGTGGGCCGAGCGAGTAAAGGCAAGGCCATCGTGAATGTGTTGGCCTTGAATCAAGACGAACGCGTGACGGCGACCTTACCCGTTCAGGTGTTTAGCGAAGATCGCTTTGTGGTCATGGCCACGCAAAAGGGATATATCAAGAAAACGGACCTTTCCGCCTTTAGCCATCCCCGACAAGGCGGCATTATCGCGTTGACGTTGGGGGAAGGCGACCGGCTCCTTGGTGTCGATATCACCGATGGGACATGCGATATTTTGTTGGGGACGCGTTTGGGAATCGTCATTCGCTTTCGGGAAGAGGATGTCCGGCCTGTCGGACGAACGGCGCGAGGTGTGCGAGGCATTGCGTTGTCTAAAAAGAATGCTGTGATAGGGATGGTGACTATCACCGGAGAATCGCAATCCTCCATTCTAACCGTCACAGAACGAGGCTATGGCAA
>QIDY01000353.1 GCA_003228495.1 Nitrospirota bacterium | reverse complement strand
CCGGATTGTCTCGACGGATTTGATTAATGTGGGTGATGTAGTCTCGAATGTTTCCCGGTCGGTCCCAGTCCCAATGGCGAATTTCATACTTTTCTGAATCTTGATATTCCTCCGTTCCTGGGATGGCGCTGTTTTCACAAAGTTCGTAGCTGTTATAGATGCCGTATGCAGGAGACAATGTGGCAGCCAGCACCAACCTAAATTTAAAGGCGGGGCGTCCGCCTTGTTGGAGAATTTCCGGGAGTATGTCAGGTGTATTGGGGAAAAAATTTGGCCGAAAATACTCTTTCATCTCACTCTGTGTAAGTTCTGTCAGATATTCCGTCATTTCCTGTTTGGAGTTGCGCCAGGTAAAGTAGGTGTAGGATTGCGTGAAGCCAGCTTTGGCCAGGACTTGCATCATTTTAGGTCTAGTGAACGCTTCGGCGAGAAAGATCACATCAGGATGGTCCTGTTGAATCTCCCCGATTAGCCATTCCCAAAACATGACTGGTTTCGTATGGGGATTATCGACTCGAAATATTTTCACGCCATGGTCAATCCAGAATAAAAATACACGTTTCATCTCCTGCCAGATCTCTTGCCAAGCCTCTGAATAAAAGTCGAAGGCGTAAATATCTTCATATTTTTTTGGTGGATTCTCGGCAAATTTTATCGTGCCATCCGGACGTTGTTTGAACCACGTGGGATGCTGCGTGACATAAGGATGATCGGGGGTGGCATTGATAGCAAAGTCCAGGGCAAGTTCCATTCCATGATTGCGCACGGCCAGCTGAAAGGTGTCGAATTCTTCCAATGTACCCAATGCGGGTTCAATGGAATCATGCCCCCCATGTCGGCTGCCGATAGCCCAGGGACTTCCCGGTTCTCCAGACCCGGCAGTCAGGCTATTGTTGCGGCCTTTCCGATTGGTCTCACCGATTGGATGAATCGGTGCTAGATACAGCACGTCAAATCCCATGTCCCGAATAGCTGGAAGACGAGCTACACAATCTTTGAACGTGCCCCCCTTCCCTTCAATCGTTCCCTGCGAGCGTGGAAAGATCTCATACCAGGCGCCATAACGTGCGCGGTCTCGATCCACGATCACTTCTAATTCTTGATCGTAGAGTGACCATGCTGCGCGGTGTTCGTATTGATCCATAAGTGTGCCCAGTTGTGTGTCTAACGCGATGGCGATTTGTTTATCTTGCTCCTCCGCTTGGTCCCATTGGTTCAGCCAGGTGGTAAGTGTGGTTTTATCCGACCCTTTGGCCCGGGAGCGGGCATCGGTGACTTGGTCATGGCCTTCTAATAATTCGCTCGTTACATTGAGACGTACGTCATGCTTTTTCTTAAGCTCGATTTGCCAGGTTTCATAGGATTTGATATATGCCCCAACGGTATAGACATAGCGGTTGTTTTTTGAAAGCGGAAATGACCCGGTCCATCGATCATTGTCCACATGGTGCATGGGGGTTTCTTGCCAGATTTTCTCTCCAGAAATTTTGTACCGAATGTTGGCACCAATGATGTCATGCCCTTCTTTGAAAATATCTGCCGTGACTTCCAGGGTTTCACCGACAATTCGTTTGACAGGATAACGGCCGCCATTCAGTTCAGGTTCGACCTGTTCGATCACGATCGTCTGTAATTTTTTCGGCATATTGGCCATGCATTGCTCCTTTAGGTATTCATATATTTCTTTAAAATAGGGCTAACATCCCAATGTTTGTAACGATAAACCGAAGGTTTCATTCGTATGATTGAGACAAATGCCTATGAGAACTGGTAATTGTTGTCGGTGTTTGATTCCTGAACGATCATACCGTACTTTTTTGTGCATGCAAGCATTTTCAAATTTTCTACTGGTGCTGAGAGAGCCTTGAAGCAGGGACGTATCATGCGAGAGGGGTCCAAAGGGGAAGTCTTGAATCGTTATAGCCTCTTTTCAGTGCGGTTACACTCCTGCGTTGATATGGGAGATGTCCGATTGTTTTTTAGCCTTTGATTGAAAGCTTATTATGCTTGATGGATTGTTATTGTTTGCGGTGTTGGATGTGTGGCGGGTGGTTTTGCCTTTGGGATTGTCCACCATTTGTGTGGGGACCCTCGTGTTTCAACGGTGGCTAGGACAACCAATGAGTGCCGGGCTTAATCCTGTTCTCTGTATTTTGACGTATCGCTGTACTGCTGTCCTAATGGTTATTTTAGGTGTGGTAGGGATCGTGGTCCCCTGGGGGTTGGGCTATGCACTTCCTGAAACTCATGTGGCCGATGGCCCATGGAGCTATGAGGAGATATGTGGATATTTGATGGGTTTGATACTACTCTGGAGAATACAGCAGCAGGTTCATCAAAGGCAAAGCTCGAGTGGAATCCTCATGGGTGGCGCCATGGTCCTTTTTTGGGGAGTGGCTTTGCTTTGGATTGCTCGATGGGACGTCATGGCGAATACGGGGTATGTACAAGGTGGATGGTTTCTTCGATGTTCCACCCAATGGGAATGGTTCCGACTTATTCCCAAGGGTTTCCATCTTCTTTTTTCAGCCTTCGTAGCGGGAGGGATGGTTGTTGCAGTTTTGGGAATTTTCGGCCTGTTCACCTCAGCGTCAGGGCCCGGGGCAGATAGTTTTGATTCAAAGCGGACTTCGCCTCCAATTATTCGCTATGGAGTAGGCTGGATATTATCGGGGCTGGTTTCTCAAATGCTGATTGGGCCTTGGTTATTTCTCCTATTACAAACCGAATCACAAACGGCGCTGATTGATGGGACCAGCTTGACGTCGCTACTCTTTTTTGGGAGCCTGACCACGGCGTTATTGGCCTTGGTTTTACTGAATGCCTCCTTCATGGTGCCGTATGTGAAGGGATTGCTTTGGGGTGGATTAGGGAATGTGTTGATTACCCTTATCTTGATGGGCGTTGTTCGCTATGAGACATTTATAACCACTCTGTCCTCTCAAAGAATTCCGATCGCCATTGCTGATTTAAGTGGGTGGCATGTCTTGTCGGTGTTCGTTCTGACGGGTTTACTCGGAGCCATATTTGTACGTTGGTGTGTGTGGCCTTTAGGGTATGTCGTGACGGATCCTGAGCCTTGATTTTCAGTAAGATTTTGCCGATCTCAAAACTAGACAAATCGTTAGGAGCCGACTAAGGTACAGATATGCATATTTCAGACGTCTTGCGAGGGTATAACCCTGCTATCAGTTTTGAATTTTTCCCCCCTAAGACGGCCAAATCTTCTGAAGAACTTTTCATGACTATTTCGGCCTTGATGCCGCTTAAGCCGGCCTATGTGAGTGTGACGTATGGTGCGGGTGGGTCAACCCGTGAACGAACGCACGATTTAGTGGTCAAGCTTCGACGAGAAACTGATTTGACCATTGTTTCTCATTTAACCTGTGTGGGTTCGGATCGCGGGGAAATTCACCAAATTTTGGCCAAGTACTTGGACAATGGCATTCATAATATTATGGCCTTGCGGGGGGATCCTCCTCAGGGTCAAACCGTCATAGAGGTTCCGAAAGGCGGCTTTCCTTATGCCTCAGATTTGGTTCAATATATTAAACAACACTTTCCGATGATGGGAATGGGGGTTGCCGGTTTTCCGGAGGGGCATCCTGCCACTCCTAATCGGTTGGCCGAAATGGACAATCTTAAACGGAAAATTGATGCGGGGGCCGACTATATTTGTACGCAATTATTTTTTGATAATCGTGATTTTTATGATTTTTGCGAACGCTGTGAAGTGGTGGGGATTAAAGTTCCCATCATTGCGGGAATTATGCCGATTACCTCGCGGAAAGGGATGGCCAGAATGTCGGAGCTGGCCTTGGGTGCACGGTTCCCGGCAAAGCTGTTGCGGGCGATGGAGCGAGCCGAAAATGATGCGGCCGCAGAACACGTCGGAATTCATTGGGCAACGGAGCAAGTCAGGGATTTGATTGATAATAAGGTAAAAGGGATTCATTTTTATACGTTGAATAAATCAAAAGCGACACTCAAGATTTATGAGTCCTTGGGTATTCAAAATTCGGAAAGCTTGCAGCAGGCTGTTGGTTGATTGCCCCATGTCTATCTAACATTCCTTCCAATAAGGTTCGTCCAACCGGTTTCCCCCCTTGTTCTGCGTCGTTTTTGTTATTGCTGGGTTTGACCAAACTTCTAGTAAGAGGGTATATCACGTGGGTCTGGAAGGGTTGTCTATTTTCTTCTGTCGAAGAACTTGGGTTATAATACGTAATTTGTGAAGGAGATTTTTTTATGAGCGATAATGCGGGGTTTCAAGTGACCGTAGATTTAGATGGTCGACAATGCCTGGTGATAGGCGGGGATGAGGAGTCTGTCGAAAAAACCACTCGTTTGTTGGATGCTGGGGCCAAGGTTACGGTGGTCCATCCCACGTTGCATGGAGATTTGCGAAAACTCACGGCTTCAGGAAAAATTATTCACCGTGGACGAACGTTTCGTTCAACGGATGCTCAAGGTGTTGTGGTGATTTTGAATGTCTTAAAGGACGATCTGGCTTTGGCCAAATCCTTATATGAATTGGCAAAGACCGAACGATTTTTCGTGTGGTCGCTGGATCAAACTGAGTATTCCACGATTTTCATGCCGGCTTTGGTGAAACGGGGTCCTTTGCGAATGGCTATTAGTACCAGTAGGACCGCCCCTGCTTTAGCCAAGACCCTGCGTGAAAATTTTGAGTCGGTTTTGGATGAAGAATTCGAGCAATTTTTGGATTGGTTAGGAGCGTTGCGAGAGGAATTGAAGAAAACAGAAGCCAGCGCTCTTCGCCGACGGGAACGATTACTTGAAGCGGTCAATGGGTTTGCTCTGACTGCGACTTTGCAGTACCCCAAATCCTGGAAATTGTCGGAAGAAAAAGATAAGCAGTTAGAACAGGTTGGAAAGGAAGGTGGTTGATGGTGTTGTTGGAATTTAGTATGTCTCCGCTTGGGAAAGGGGAGAGTGTGGGTAAGTATGTGTCTCGTTCCTTAGACATTATTGATAAAAGCGGTGTGGATTATCGATTAAATCCTATGGGCACGGTGTTGGAAGGAGAGTGGGATGAGGTCTTAGGTGTGGTGAAGCAATGTTATGAACACATGAAAAAGGACTGTCCGCGAATCTCTTGTGTCATGAAAGTGGATTATCGGCGTGATCATATAGGCCGTTTGTCCAATAAAGTGGCCAGTGTGGAAAAACGATTAAAACGGAAATTAAAAACATCTTCCTAAGCTCAAGACGGTTCTCATCTACGATAGTCTTCCCCTTTTATTTTTCTTCTTCAACAGTAACTACTCAGGTGGATAGACTGCAGGCCGAAGGCTTTTAGGGACCCATCATGCGTCATCATCCAACACTTCGGGTATTATGAGTGCTAGCCTTCAGTCTTCAGCCTAAATACCTGAGTTACCTTCAACAAAACTATTTCGGTTAAAGATACGTCCGATTAGTTTTCCCTCCGATTCCACAGAGGATTTCATAAGGAATCGTATTAAGCCAATCTGCAAGATCCTGTGCCGTAATTTCTTTTTTCCCCTGTTTGCCTAATAACACTACGTCGTCCCCGATTGCCGGATTTGTCATGTCGGTGACGTCCACCATCATCATATCCATACAGATTTTCCCAATGATGGGTGCTGGTGTTCCTTGTATCAGGACATGGCCAATTCCCGTGAGATGGCGAGGGAAGCCGTGGGTGTAGCCCACGGGCAAAACGGCAATCTGTGACAGGCGCCTAGTGCGAAATAAGGCATTATATCCAACAACTTCGCCGGGCTCTAATGTGCGCAGGTGTGCGATATAGGTTTTGGCTTCCATCACTGGTTGAAGTTGGATGGGAGGAGGAGAATCCTCCTGTGCGGGGGGATAGCCATAAAGCATGATGCCCGGTCGAACCATATTCAGGTGAGAATCAGGATGAAAGAGGATACCTGCGCTATTCGCCATATGGTGAAGGGGAACATGGATACCTTGTTCTTGCACTTGCTTCATAAATGCTTGGAATTGGTGAAGCTGTTGGTTGGTAAGACTCGAGTCAGGATTATCGGCATCAGCAAAATGTGTTAAGAGACCTTGGATGGTAATGGGAGAAGTTGAAGACGAGAGTGTGGTGAGTAAGGCGAGAGCCTCTTTGGCATTAAATCCTAAGCGATGTAATCCTGTGTCGATTTTGAGATGTATGGGGAACGGCTGTTTATTCAATGGGAGTTGTGTGAGGAGTTGGTGGATGATATCAGTGCGAGAAATGACAGGAGTTAAATCATGGTGGATGATATCTTTGAGATGATCCCCCAAGAGCGGACCCATGATGATAATGGGGGTATGAATATGGTGCTCTCGCAAGAGTAACCCTTCCGCTACGGATGCGACCCCGAACCCAAATACTCCTAAAGATGCCAAGGTATGTGCCACAGAAATGGCGCCATGCCCATACGCATCAGCTTTGATAATCGGAAGAATTTTTGTGGAAGGAGAAACGAATCGACGAATCTGTTGAAAATTCGCTTTTAGAGTTTCAAGATGAATGCAAACAGTGAGTGGGACACGAGGTGTCAGTTTTGTTCGGGATGGGGAAGATGGAGAGAGGTTCACAAGCTTAGCCTTAAATCGCGAGTATTTCCTCCTCTTTTTTTCTGATGAGGTCATCTACGGTATGAATGAATTTGTCGGTTAATTTTTGATTTTCAGTTTCTAACCGACGAAAGTCATCTTCAGTGATTGTACTGTCCTTTTGACGGCGTTTTAGTTCGTCATTGCCGTCTCGACGGCAGACTCGGATTTGCACTTTGGTTTCTTCACCGTATTTTTTACTCAGCTTCACGAGATCTTTTCGCCGTTCTTCACTGAGTGGAGGAATGGGTAGGCGGATGACCTTGCCATCATTTGATGGCGTCAGTCCAAGGTCCGAGCTGATGATGGCGCGTTCGATTTCTTTGATGTGCGAGACATCCCACGGTTGAATCGTGATCAATCGACTTTCGGGTATGCCTATATTCGCAACTTGTTTGAGGGGTGTTGGGGTTCCATAATAGTCGATCTTGATATGGTCGAGAAGGCCCAAGGACGCACGTCCGGTTCGCAGGGCGGTAAATTCTCTTTTGAGGTGCTCCAGGGCACCTTCCATATGTTGATTCACCTTTTGAATGGTTGGATCGTTCATGATCGTTCCCTCTATTCGTTGATACAGGCGTTTTTCGAGACAATGGTACCGATAGGATGGCCTTCCAAAATTTTTCGGATGTTTCCTGATGATGTGAGATTGAAAACAATGATGGGCAGATCGTTATCCATACAAAGCGTAATGGCTGTGGCATCCATGACCTTCAGGTTTTTGTTCAGAACGGATAAAAAGGGTAGTTCGGTAAACAGTTTGGCGTTTGGCGTAGTGATAGGATCGGCATCATAGATTCCATCCACCTTTGTGCCTTTCATGATAACATCCGCGCCGATTTCCATGGCACGAAGGGCTGCGGCCGTGTCTGTCGTAAAATAGGGATTGCCGGTTCCTGCCGCAAAAATGACGACACGTTTTTTTTCAAGATGACGAATCGCTCGCCGGCGAATATAACCCTCCGCTAATTGACGCATTTCAATCGCTGACAGCACTCGAGTCGGAATATCACGTTTTTCCAGGGCATTTTGAAGGGCGAGGGCATTCAACATGGTGGCGAGCATACCCATGTAATCTGCGGAAGCTCGCTCCATGCCAGATGCGCTGGCCGCCAGACCACGAAAGATGTTCCCTCCGCCAATGACCATGGCCACTTCCACGTCCATGGTCATGACGTCTGCAATTTCACCAGCCAGATTTTGGAGGACGGAATGTTGGATACCGTACCCTTGATCGCCTGCTAACATTTCTCCACTGATTTTTAAGAGAACTCGACGGTATTTGGGCGGCATTAATCTTGGCCAAGCTGATAGCGCGTGAATCGGCTAATGGAGATATTTTCCCCTAGTTTCGCAACTTTTTGAGAAAGTAAGTCTTGAATTTTTACTTTGGGGTCTTTAATAAAGGCTTGATCTAGTAAGCATTGCTCTTGATAATATTTTTCTAGTTTTCCGTTGACAATTTTGTCCCAGGCTGCTTCAGGTTTGCCGGATTCTTTGACTTGAGCCAAGTAAATATTTTTTTCTCGCTCAATCAAATCTGCCGGGATATCCTCCCGTTTGATGAACAGCGGGTGTGAGGCTGCGATTTGTAAGGCGACTTCCTTAACCAACCCCTGAAATTCTTCGTTTCGTGCAACGAAATCCGTTTCACAATTCACTTCCAGGAGCACACCGATTTTTGAGCCGGCATGAATATACGAAGAAATGAGGCCTTCTTTGGTTTCACGTCCCGCTTTTTTTTGAGCAGCGGCTAGTCCCTTTTGACGCAAGAAATCAATGGCTTTTTCAATATCACTTTCCGTCTCTTGCAAGGCTTTTTGACAATCGAGGATTCCTGCCCCGGTTTTCCCTCGCAATTCTTTAACCAAGGCGCTCAAACTAGACATACGCATACTCTCCTACTCAAGTGATTGTAAATTTATGTTCAAACGATGACCTCCCACAACCCTTAGGCGGGTTGTGCATTTTCGGAGGCCAAAATTTCTGAAGGTCCTGATCCTTGGGACTCGGAAAGGAATGCTTCTCCATTGGCTGCGGACTCTTGCCGCTTTTGGCGTAGTTGGATTCCTTCCAGGCAGGCATCGGCAATTTGAGCAGTGAACAATTTGAGAGACCGAATCGCATCATCATTGCCAGGAATAGGAAAATCAACGCCTTCAGGGTCACAGTTGGTGTCAACGAGGGCAATGACAGGGATACCCAGACGATTGGCCTCTTTGATGGTAATGTGTTGTATGCGTGTGTCTAAAATGTAGATGCAGCCTGGAATATCCTTCATGTCTTTGATGCCGCTCAGATATTTTTCCAGCTTAGCTTGCTCCTTTTTCATTTTAACAATTTCTTTTTTCTTGAGCCGTTCGTACGTTCCATCCGTTTCTGCGGCTTCTAACTTTTTGAGTTGGGCAATACTCCGTCGAAGGGTTTGAAAGTTGGTGAGCATACCACCCAACCATCGTTGGTTGACAAAAAACATTCCGCAACGATTGGCTTCCTCTTCCACAATTTCCATGGCTTGCCGTTTTGTCCCAACAAACAAGACTGATTCACCGTCAGCCACTGCATCTCGGGTAAATTCGTAAGCCTTCTGGAAACACTGCAACGTGATTTGCAGGTCAATGATATAGATGCCGTTTTTTTCACCAAAGATATAGCGTTTCATTTTTGGGTTCCATCGATTGGTTTGATGTCCAAAGTGGACCCCAGCTTCCAATAACGATTTAATCGTGACCATAGCGGACCTTCCCACCCCCTTTCAGAAAAATATAGATTAACACCAAACTGTCGTATTTTTTGAAACTATCAAGTGAGTCTGCTGATTCAAATGGGACCGGCAGGAGACAACATGAAGTAATTGTCGAGTCAGGCGGGTTATTCCAAGTGAAGAAAAATTCATGAAAATTACGTAAATTTAAGAAGATGTACCCAAACCAACCAACTGTATCATAGGTAAAAAAACTAATTCAAGCATATTTCGGATGATTCTCCAATCAGGGAAGCTTTCTTTCTTTCGGTTTTCTTCAGAATTCTCATAATAAAAAGGTCTTTCGCGTTCGCATAGCATTTTGACTCTATGAGACCTCATAGCTATAGTCAATCCGTTTTTCCCATTTTTTTCTGTCATATATCAAGGAGTACACAAAATGGTTGAAGTGCCCTTAAAACTATACGTGCAAGGCCTTTTGAAGGAAGCCAAGGCGGTGGCTCGTTCTATGGCCGGCATATCCTCTCAACAAAAAAATCAAGCCTTAGAAGCCATGGCTGATGCGTTAGTCGACCAAAAAACAAAGATTCTTGAGGCTAATGAGCGTGATCTTGAAGGGATTTCGAAGGAAGGGGACAAACAAACTTACCGACGAGCTGTCGAACGGATTCGCATCGATGAAGAAACCGTTCAGCAGATGGGGGAGCGTCTGCTAGATTTCCTTGCCTACCCGGACCCTGTTGGGGAGATGAGTCAGGCATGGATGACTCCAGATGGCTTACATGTTCATATGGTACGCGCGCCCATTGGAGTGTTAGGAGTCATTTCAGACATGGGACCCTTTATGACTGTTGATTCGTTTGGGATGTGTGTGAAAACCAATAACGTCTGTGTCTATCGAGGTGGGGCTGAATGGTTGCAGACTAACGAGGCCTTGTTCCGTTGCCTTCAGGAAGCGGCAGTGCAGGCAGGGGTTCCGGAAAAAGGATTGGTTTTCTTAGATCGAGGAGCTCCTGAGGCGGCCATGGAAATCGCGCGACAGCCTCAATATGTGCAGGCCGTTATTCCGCGAGGAAGGGCCAGCTTGCGAAATGGGCTTCTAGAACATGCCCGGGTTCCCGTAATCGGATTTGATGGAGGGTTGTGCCATGTTTATATTGATCGGGGTGCCGATATTCCGTTAGCTCAGACGATTGCCGTGAATGCTAAAGTGCAATCTCCAACGGCTGCCAATGCCATGGATACACTTCTCGTACATAAGGATGTCTCCCGGCATTTGTTGCCCGGGTTAACCCGACGCCTGCTTCAGGAATATCGTGTGGTGTTAAATGGTTGCCCCAAAACCATTTCGATGTTGGGTGTCTTGGAAATGACGGGGCATTTAGGTATTAAGGCTGCAGAGAAAGCTGATTGGGACAAAAAGTTTCAGTCCCTGACTATGAATATTAAAGTGGTGAAGGATCGTCAAGAGGCCTTGGATCATATTGCCCACTATTCCCCAGGACATACGGATACCATTGTGACACGAGACTATGATTTTGCGATGCAGTTTACTCGAGAAGTTGATTCAAGTGCGGTTTTTATTAATGCGTCAACGCGTCTCCATAGTGGTGAACAATTTGGCTTAGGACCTGAACTTGGCAGTAATAGTCGACATTTACAAACTCGTGGTCCCCTGACGCTTTCGAAGCTGACAATTGAAAAATACATGGTGCTTGGGACCGGACAACTCCAACAGCCTCATCCTGTGCCACAGGCCTATGAGGATGCCATGATGTTATCTTCGAAATTTTAAACGCTGCCTACTATCTATGGAGATTTCGAACGTTCTAATTTTCCTTCCACTTCATAATCTGTAGAATGCGGACAATCAAACAGGTTTTGGATCGATTCCCTCAAGCAGATTGGTGATGGAAGGTGGAGGGAATATTCGTCAGGAACCGGATGAGACCCTCGTCCAATATTTAAAGTCATGGGGGCTTCGAAAATTCCATGATGAAGCATCGTATTATGAATGGCAGCGTGACACGTTGTCGCAACAAGACTTGCAGGATTTACATGCCTTAGTCGAACAACGGCAGGGTGGTGAAAACGAAGAAGCAGACGTCCAATTCTATGATTTATTAGCCCAGCCACCCATTCTTTCTGTCATCTATTCTCAACGCTTCGATTACTTTTTTCAAATCGGATCGCACATTACCCCACGGCTTTCCTCCGCCGACCATGTCCTGGATTTTGGGTGTGGTGTCGGAATTCTCACATGTTTGTTTGCTCAACAACACCCTAAAATACAATTTGTGGGGATCGATCGATCCACCAGGTCTATTACAATGGCACGCGTCGAAGCCAAAAAACGGCAACTTCCAAATGTTCAGTTTCAAGTAATCCAGGAGGCAAACATTCCTCTTGTTGGTCTCTATGACTGTATTCTTTCTACGCAGGCCTTGCTCCAGTCTGAACGGGAGCCTGGGTTGCCAAGCCGGAATTGGAGAACGTTTGAGCGAAAATGGGACAGTTTTCAACAAGAAGCACTGGAAACTCGGACGGGGCTTACTATGCGTTTGAAGGCGTTACTGAATGTGTTAACTCCTGCCGGTCGATTGCTGTGTTTTGAAAAGACGTGGAATCTGGGGCGGAGGATCTTCTTTCAACGTGCGTTGAGCGGGAGAAAGCTTTTCCCTATTTCTGAGCCAATTCCCTGTTCTTATCATGAATTAGGCGAAATGAAGATTGATGGCCCATTGTATGAGGTGTCTCCCGTACCGGCTTCTAGGCAGGTTGTTTGGAATGAAGACCCATATCGTGAAGATGGAGAATCGCTATATCGATGCGTGGGCACAATAGCTGAGAGAATGGCCAGTGAATTGGGTGTGGGGCAACCTTTAGAGAAAGTCAACGGGCAGCATTCCACTCTGGGAGCATGGACTGTTTGCTTTGGTGTTTGGGAACAGGCACTTGTATGGAGTTGGTGTGAGACAGCAGCAGGCTTTCGAGGTTTGATGATCGGAAGTGAGCAGGAAAAGAACCAATTCTTGCATTTGATCGAGCAAATCAGGCATCTGTCGGATTTGGCATTTGAGCAATTTCTTGAAGCTTGTTGGGGGAATTGGCGTGAGGGTACGCAAGATGAATCAAGTCCAGGTTATGAAAATCACCTACCTTCTGCCCAAAGTATCTATGAATCGCTACCCTGTAAAGTGATTCAGCAAGAATCCACATTTAACGATGGCGAAGGAAAGCAAATGCATATTGAGGTTGGAACGACTAAAACTTTTCGATATCTTTACCGGGCCAACACGTTTGATCAGCGCCAGATCGTTCTTATGGATGAGAAAGGAGCCGACACCTTAGACGCGTACTTTCAAGAGTCTCTTGAGGAAGCTCGAAGGTCCTCTCAAGAAATCCCACCAACTGTGTAATTTGCCAAGACATTTTGAGTTATTGAGTGAGGAGGAACCGAAACGGGCGATGCTGCGATTGGGAATAGCAGACCACAGTATCGTAGGTTTTTTGTTGCATGCTGGGTAGAAGATTTGCCCATTCTGGCGAAAGGCCGATGTTCAAGATTCGTCCATTATCGAGAATGCTGGTAATGATTCCCTTCGATAAATATTCCATAAGGCGTTCTTCTGATTTCCCCGAACAGGTTGGTCCCGATGATGCGGTGACCATGGAAGATTGCTGGGGGAATTTAATTGAGGCGGTTCCAGCCCAGAGAAATACGCCCAAGATGAAGAAAAGAATCAATCGCATGAAGTCCCCCTGAATGTTGGGAGAAGTGTGGAGGAGGCTAAACGGGCAGTAAATACCTCAAATGGAGTGTGGAAAATACATGAAAATACAAGGAGTTATGTTTGCGCGGAATCTTGTGCAGAAGTGACTGAGAAGGGGGTTAGAGCAGGAGGCAGTGCCCCTAATGGTCTTTGCGTTTCTTGTCTCTTTCTGAATTTTAAGATAACGCAGATTTTTTCCGATATGTAAAACGAGGCTGCGAAGTCTTTGTTTTATGATTTGTTTCTCTTAGTTCCTTTCATTTAAAAGTCGATAATCGTGGGCAATGGAGAAAGAATGGGGAGTTATGATTGAGGAAGTACCTAGAATGGCATGTGTATGAGAGCAAGGGTTGGAGGCAGGCAGTGTGAATGTAAAGATGCCAAGGTGGTATCAGGAAAAGGAGTCCTGAATGGGAGTTGAACCAATCGCATTGTGGGTGTTAATTGGCATCTGCATTTTACACTGGAGCACGGTTGCCGTATTGATTCGACGAGTACGAGAAACTGACAAGCCCCTAGCCTGGAATCTCCTAGGTTTGGCTGTGAGTGTCCTGGCCATGCAACAGACCTATGGGCTCTATCTTCAGTTCGGTGATCTGAATCCGCCTCAATTAAGTGTGGTCAAAGAACTACTTGGCCTGCTTGTGGCCGGCTTGATGTTGGCGGGTATTGTCATGTTGTCTCCCATTCTGAAAATCCTCCAGCGTAATAAAGAATTGTTAGAAGTGATTGATGAAAGAAAGGTCATTATCTGCAATTTTCATGATCGAATTGCTCGAACGTTGAGGCAAGTGCAAATCGCAATGGAGGTGGGAAAACCCGCAAATTTTATCATTGAACAAGTGGAAGAGATGTCAAAAATGTTGCAGGTATTTTTGGAAGATCTCAAGGCAGGGGTATTATTGGGGAATAAATTTGAGATTGCCCTGAAGACTCTTGTAGAAGATTTGAGCAAAGAGGGGGCATTCCCAATTTCCGTTCACGTCGATCCATTGATTGAGGATTCGATTTCTTATGATCAGGGCTCGGAGTTGCTACATATTTTACGTGAAGCCATCAAAAATAGCGTGCAATATTCCCAAGCAAAAAAAGGGAAAGTGTCTGTATCTGTCTCGGAAACTCAAATGGTGTTAGAGGTATCTGATAATGGAACAGGGTTCGAGTTTGACCTTGTGGGAGCCCAGAGTCATGGGTTAGGGAACATGGCTATGCGAGCCAGACATATTGGGGCTAGCCTTAAGGTCAACAGTCAAGCCAATAAGGGCACCACAATTTTGATCGAATTGTCACGTAACGCCCACTCTTCTAATGCCACGCCTGCATCTTCCGAAATTTCTGTGGAGAATGCACAAAAAGTTCCGGTAGGCTAAGGGATTGTCCCAGAGTAGATTGCTCTCCTACGTTTGCGCTGGATTTGGCCAGATTATCCGATCATTTTCGTTCCATAGTCCCCACTTTTCCCCTCCCTTTCAAGCAGTTTCATTTCTACCGGAGCGGACAGGAATAGATCAAACAGAGTCATTTGTCTGCAACCCCACAACCTATCCGCAACCTAGAAAGTGATTGATAGTTTCGCAACTTCTCAAAGGGTAGGGGGCATGCTTTGGAAGATATGG
>QIDY01000403.1 GCA_003228495.1 Nitrospirota bacterium | reverse complement strand
GCGTTATCGACCATCAATCAGAAATTGATCGCCTCATTCAGGCCTTTGCAGTTGATTGGTCGATTGAACGCATGCCGGTGGTGGATCGAAATATTCTCCGGTGTGCGATATATGAACTGTTATGGGAGCCGGATATTCCTGCACCCGTAACGATTAATGAAGCTATTGAACTCGCCAAACGCTTTGCTGACGATGAAGCCCAGCGATTTGTGAATGGAATATTGGATCATATTCTACGTGATGAAGATCGCCTTTCCGAGAAACGTCATCAAGTCACGAGTCCACCTGCTCATCCGCAAATGTCTCGTCCCAAGCCTACTTCCTAATGCTCTCGACTGCCTATGATTGATCGTTACACACTACCTCGCATGGGTGCTATTTGGACCCAACAAAGAAAAT
This sequence comes from Nitrospirota bacterium, assembly GCA_003228495.1. Lineage (GTDB taxonomy): Bacteria > Nitrospirota > Nitrospiria > Nitrospirales > UBA8639 > Nitrospira_E. Next base: position 18,350 of record QIDY01000403.1, on the reverse strand, counting down.
ATGAATGTTGGTTCGAAGTAGAATTGGCGGTTTGCCAAGCCATGGAACAGATGGGCCAGGTTCCTCGTGGAATTGCCAAGCGCATTCGAAAAAAAATATCTATCAATCCTGCCCGAATTGCTGCCATTGAACAAGTCACCAAGCATGATGTCATTGCTTTTTTGGAATCTATTGCCGAACAGGCTGGGAAAGATGCGCGTTTTCTTCACGCCGGTCTCACATCCTCAGATATTTTGGATACGGCCTTAGCATTGCAAATGATGGACGCGTCCAACTTGCTTATGGACGATCTCGATGCCTTATTACGCACATTGAAAGATTTAGCTTTGGCTCATCAAGAGACGTTGACCGTCGGTCGATCGCATGGCATTCATGGGGAGCCCATCACCTTCGGGTGGAAAGTGGCCATTTGGTACCAGGAATTCGAACGCCAACAACAACGGCTGAAAACTGCCATTGTGGATATTGCCGTCGGAAAACTATCCGGAGCCATGGGAACATTTGCTCATTTGTCTCCGTCGGTAGAAAAAACGGTTTGTCGGCAATTAGGCTTGAAACCCGCACCCATTTCCAATCAAGTCATTCAACGTGACCGGCATGCAGCCTTTCTTGCAGTCCTGGCGCTCATTGCTGCCAGTATTGAAAAAGTGGCAACAGAAATTCGCCACTTGCAGCGCACAGAAGTATTAGAAGCCGAAGAATATTTCGAGCCGGGCCAAAAAGGCTCGTCGGCCATGCCGCATAAACGAAACCCGATCGCTTCGGAAAATCTGTGCGGCTTGGCTCGAGTGGTTCGCAGCAATAGTCTTGCGGCCATGGAAAATGTGGCACTGTGGCATGAGCGGGATATCAGCCATTCCTCGGTGGAACGGATTATTCTTCCGGATAGCACCATTTTACTCGATTATATGTTGGTTCGATTAACTAAGGTGTTATCCAAATTGGTGGTCTATCCTCAACACATGATGACGACTCTAAATCAGACCGGCGGCCTCATCTATTCTCAACGACTCTTGTTGGCCATTATTCAAAAAGGAGCGGTGAGAAAAGAGGCGTACGAACATGTACAACAGCATGCCATGGCCGCCTGGAAAGGGCAGGAAAATTTCCAAGCCCTGATTGCGAACGATCCATTTATTGCCAAATTTTTGTCTTCTAAAGATATTGCGACTTGCTTTAATCCCAAAGCGTATGTGCGTCACCAACAACAAATCTTTAAGCGTGTATTTGGGAATACCGGAAAAACTATAGGGACTCGATCATCTCGAAAACTCACCTCAAGGAAACCGGGAAGGTAAAAGATCACATGATAGAAAAAGGGGGGATGCTTTACGAAGGTAAGGCAAAAAAGATCTTTCTCACGGAGAAAGAGGATGAAGTGATCCAATACTTTAAAGACGATGCGACAGCGTTCAATGCCGAAAAACGAGGAACAATCCATGAAAAAGGTGTGGTCAATAATAAAATTTCCACGCGGCTTTTTCAGGAGTTAGCCGACTCAGGAATTCCCAGCCACTTTATTCAACAAATTAATGATCGGGAAATGTTGGCGCGCCGGGTTCAGATAATCCTGGTTGAAGTCGTTGTGCGAAACCGGGCAACCGGCAGTATCATTACACGTTTGGGGTTAGAAGAGGGAATGCTCATTGCTCCTCCATTAGTTGAATTCTTTTATAAAGATGATTCATTGGGTGACCCGTTAATTACGGAAGATCATATTCGACTGTTAAAGTTAGCCACACCATCGCAAGTGACAGAACTTCGGAATCAGGCCTTAAAAATCAATGAGGTGTTATTGCCATTTTTTTTGAAACGGGGCATGATGCTCGTAGACTTCAAGCTAGAATTTGGCTTATGGAACGGCCAAATTATTTTAGCCGATGAGATATCACCGGATACCTGCCGGTTCTGGGATGTTCAAACCGGAGAGCGGATGGATAAAGACCGTTTCCGGAAAGATCTCGGGCGCATTGAGGAAACCTATCAAGAAGTACTCAAACGAGTCTGCACGCCACTCAACTGAATCAATCTTTTATGAAAGCTAAAATATACATTACCCTAAAAGACGGTATCCACGATCCCCAAGGTCAGGCTGTTCAGCAATCACTCCACACCCTTGGGTTCGAAGCGGTACAGGATGTTCGAATGGGAAAGTTCTTAGAAGTTGATCTCCAGGACATGGAGAAAGAATCTGCCGAAGCTACTATAAAAAAGATGTGCCAAAAATTACTCGCCAATACGGTCATTGAAGATTTCCAATACGAACTCTTTGATTCTTAACCGGTTCTTAAACTTAGTCAGGTCACACACTCTTGAATATTGGCATCATTGTCTTCCCTGGCTCCAATTGTGATCGGGACTGTGCCCATGTGATCTCAGAAGTCATGGGACAGAAAGCTCATCTCATTTGGCATCAAGACACGTCCCTCAAAGGCATGGATGCCCTCATTTTGCCTGGTGGCTTTTCCTATGGCGATTATTTGAGGACCGGTTCTATTGCTCGTTTCTCACCGATCATGGAAGCCGTTATTGATTTTGCAGGTCGGGGAGGGTTGGTCTTAGGGATTTGCAACGGTTTTCAAATTCTCTTAGAAGCCGGCCTCTTGTCAGGGGCAATGTTGCGCAACAAAAATTTATCTTTTATTTGCGAAGATATCTATGTCCGGGTGGTAAATTCCGATACACCATTTACGACCCAGTGCCAATCAGGGCAAGTCTTAAAATTGCCTATTGCCCATGCCGACGGAAACTACTACACCGATCCGCTCACACTCTCGACCCTACAAGCCAATGCTCAAATCGTCTTTCGCTATTGTGACAAAAATGGCAATCCCATCATTTCATCCAATCCTAATGGATCAATCGACAATATAGCCGGGATTCGGAATGCTCAAGGGAATGTGTTGGGTCTCATGCCGCATCCTGAACGCTGCGCAGAGGTGATATTGAGTAATCAGGACGGTCGTCTTATCTTTGAATCCATGCTGTCTTCCATAATAGGCAAAACACTGCTCCCTGTGTAATTGGATTGACAAAAAATTCCATTGGAATTTTCAAGGTAAACATGGAAGTATTTCCCGGTATTACCATGAGTCCTGAAGTTCGTGAAGGGAAGCCTTGTGTGTCGGGTACTTCCACCGATGTGGCAACAATTGTCGGGACTTTGGGGACAGGAAAATCTTTTGCGTTGAAGAGATTTTCCAAATAAACCAGGAACAAATTTTTTCTGCGCTTCGCTATGCCTCTTATGTGACGGATCATTTGCCTTTGCGGATGTCTCCATCTGATACAGATCATAGGACAGAGTGAATTGATCTGTGATACATTCTTATCGCTATGTGTAAGGTGGATGTGTCGACCCTCACCCATCCCTCTCCTGGTAGGGAGAGGGGGTAAGAACTCATTTTGTAGATCAATCAGGTTGTGTCTAAAGATTTTCCTCCTCTCGGGTTTCTTTCCTTTTCTAAGAAAAGCATTCTCCTTATATGGAAAAGACATTTATATATGCTTAATTAGGCTGATATGACCGAAGACACCAAGACCTTGCCTCCAACAAATATTTCTCCTGAGCTGATTAAGCAGCATGGATTGTCTGAGGAGGAGTATCAGCAAATTGTGACGCATCTTGGGCGAGAACCCAATCTGACCGAACTAGGAATTTTTTCGGTCATGTGGAGCGAGCATTGCAGTTACAAAAGCTCGCGTGTGCATCTCAAGCGATTTCCAACAGACGGGCCTCAAGTTGTTCAAGGCCCTGGAGAAAATGCCGGTGCGGTCGATATCGGCAATGGGTTAGCAGCTGTGTTCAAGATGGAATCGCACAATCACCCGTCGTTCATCGAGCCCTTTCAAGGAGCAGCCACTGGAGTAGGTGGCATTCTTCGAGATATTTTTACGATGGGAGCCAGACCGATCGCCCTTTTAGACTCCCTTAGATTTGGCGAATTGGACACCGCCCAGAATCGACATCTCTTGAAAGGAGTCGTTTCCGGTATTTCCTGGTATGGGAACTGTATTGGTGTGCCCACGGTAGGCGGCGAGATTACGTTTAACGATATCTACTCAAAAAATCCTTTAGTAAATGTGTTTTGTCTGGGTATTGTGAAAAAGGATCGTCTCTTGCGAGGACTGGCCAAAGGCACAGGCAATCAGGTGTTGTATATTGGGGCCAAGACGGGGAGGGATGGTATTCATGGCGCGACGATGGCCTCGGATAGCTTTGATGATGCTTCCGAGAAGAAGCGTCCCAATGTTCAAGTCGGTGATCCGTTTTTAGAAAAACTATTACTTGAAGCATGCCTTGAATTTTTAGAGCAAGATCTTCTCGTGGGTATTCAGGATATGGGTGCGGCAGGATTGACGAGTTCTGCATGCGAAATGGCCTCTCGTTCGGGAACAGGAATAGAGCTGGATGTCGCCAAAGTTCCCAGGCGGGAACCCAACATGACACCCTATGAAGTGCTGTTGTCCGAATCGCAAGAGCGGATGCTACTTGTGGCCCAACCAGGCAAAGAAGACGCTGTCCTGGCCGTTTGTCGCAAGTGGGGCATCGATGCAGCCGTGGTTGGAAAGGTGACGGATGATGGCTTGCTTCGTATTCGGGAAGGGGATCAGGTCGTAGCGGAAATCCCGGCCCCTGCTATTGCAGATGAAGCTCCGCGTTATGAACGACCATCGGCGCCTCCGCAGTATCAAGAAATTTTGCAAGCCTTAAATCTGGATGCGTTGCCTGATGTGAAGGACCCGGCTGATGCCTTACTGCAGTTGTTAGCTTCTCCCACTATTGCCAGCAAACAGTGGGTATTTCGGCAATTTGATCATATGGTTGGAACCAATACCGTTGTGTCCCCGGGTTCGGACGCGGCGGTTGTTCGCATTAAAGGGACAAATAAAGCTCTTGCCATGACCACTGATGGCAATAGCCGTTATTGCTTACTCAATCCCTATATGGGGGGAGGCTTGGCTGTCGCCGAGGCCGCTAGAAATTTAGTGTGTTCAGGTGCCAAACCTCTTGGCGCGACGGATTGTCTGAATTTTGGGAATCCCGAACGGTCTGACATCATGTGGCAATTCATCATGGCTGTGGAAGGGATTGCCGATGCCTGTCGCGCATTTGAAATTCCTATCGTGAGCGGCAACGTCAGTCTGTATAACGAAACGAATGGTCTCTCGATTTATCCCACACCTATCCTGGGAATGGTGGGATTGATTGAAAGAGAAGATGACATTACGACGCAATGGTTCAAACAACATGGCGATGCGATTCTGTTGTTAGGTGAGACCCGAGAGGATATCGGTGGGACGGAATACTTAAAAGTCATGCATTCTCGAGAACAAGGAATGCCTCCGTGGTTAGATTTGGAACGCGAGCAAGCCTTACAGCAATGTGTACTGACTCTCATTCAAAATGGATGGGTGCAGACGGCACATGATTGCTCAGAAGGCGGGCTCCTCATTACACTAGCCGAGTGTTGCATCACCCATCCCACCACACAATTCGGAGCTCAGATTACACTTTCGCAAGAGCGTTTACGCCTTGATGCCCTACTTTTTGGAGAAAGTCCGTCACGGGTGTTGGTATCGGTCAAACAAGAACATCTGGGTCAGGTACAACGCTATATTCAAGATCTGAACAGGGATGTGCCGATGAGTCTCTTAGGACGGGTCACGGATACCGAACATATGGATGTGACCGTTAATGCCTCCAAGAATCAGACCGTGTATCATATGAAGCTTTCCTTGTCCGATTTAACTGCCCAGTGGCAAAATAGTTTATCGCAACAAATCGGAGCTGAACTGTCGCCCTAGTTCTTCAGCTTGCTTGTTCTGCCATTAACACAATACTGCCTTTACATTTATGAAACCCTTACCGATCGTTCACTCCTCTTTATCTCCTGATGGCTTTCACGAAGAATGTGCGGTATTTGGAATTTCCGGCCATAAAGAATCGGCGAACCTAGCCTATTTGGGTTTGTATGCCTTACAGCATCGAGGACAAGAAGGTTCGGGGATTGTCTCCTCCGATGGCGAACGATTTTACCAAAGAAAAGGCTTGGGGCTCGTTGCGGATATTTATTCAAAAAAGACCCTACGAGAGTTACCGGGGAACAAAGCCATCGGTCACAATCGATATTCTACGGCCGGAAGCGGCGACATGCATAATGTGCAGCCCTTGTCGGTGAATTTTGCATTTGGCAATTTAGCGCTCGCTCATAATGGCAACCTCATCAATGCCGGAGTGTTGCGAGGAGAATTGGAAGCCTATGGAGCCATTTTTCAATCGGACTCCGACAGTGAAGTCATTATCCATCTCATCGCTCATTCCAAAGGCGATACGATCGTCAATCGGGTAATCGATGCTTTAAGCCTGGTGCGCGGTGCCTTTTCGCTCGTGTTACTCACCGATGACCATCTTATCGCAGCTCGTGATCCCTTTGGTTTTCGCCCCCTATGTCTGGGCCGTTATAAAGGTAGTTGGGTCGTCGCATCTGAAACCTGTGCTTTCGACCTCATTGACGCCAAGTTCGTACGTGAAGTGGAGCCTGGAGAAATCGTGGTCATCCAAGGCACGGAACTGACATCCCATCATCCCTTCCTTGAACGTAATCGAGCCCAATGTATTTTTGAATATGTCTATTTTGCGAGACCCGATTCAAAAATCTTTGGTACCAATGCCGTCTATCCCATACGAAAAGCCTTTGGCCGACAATTGGCCAAGGAATGCCCTGCCGATGCCGACCTGGTCATCCCCGTACCTGACTCCGGAGTCCCGGCTGCTCTTGGCTATGCTGAAGGCATGGGCCTGCCGTTTGAAATCGGCCTTACGCGAAATCACTATATTGGCCGGACTTTTATCGAACCCCAACAAGCTATTCGTCATTTTGGGGTTAAACTCAAATTAAATCCTGTCCCTGAGATTTTAGAAGGCAAACGAATTGTGGTCGTTGATGATTCCATCGTTCGAGGAACGACCAGCCGGAAAATCGTGAAAATGCTTCGCCAAGCAGGGGCTCGGGAAATTCACATGCGCATCAGTTCTCCACCCGTCATTGCGCCCTGTTTTTATGGAATTGACACACCGACTCAAAAGGAGCTCATTGGTTCTAAATTCTCCCTTGAACAAATTCGTCGATATGTCACGGCGGATAGTTTAGGATATTTAAGCCTTGAAGGGATGTTGGCTACTGCTCCAGATGCATCTCAGCATTATTGCAATGCTTGTTTTACCGATAAGTACCCGATTAGCTTGACAAAAGCTGAACAAATGCAACTTGGGCTTTTTGAACCTGATCACGTCTCTTAGGGTTCGCGCAAACATAACTTCCCAGAATTCGTACCCGGCTTTGTGTCAGATTGGGGCGATTTGAGGGAGCACAACCGCAGGCGTGGGAAGGCCTACGTTGAGGATTGTGCGAGTAAAGATCGGCCCAAGATGGCATGAAGAGGGGATACGGAAATTGGAAGTTATGTTTGCGCGAGCCCTTAGTCCTAAACTCCTCCCTGGTTTTGTTGCTGCCCTCAAAAATCCTGTGATAACATGTTCGTAACAGTGCAAAAATTTTGTAGCGCTCTTTCAATAGGAGATATTTTTTTCCTATTGAAGTGGTTATAAGAGGAGGAAAAATAATGACACAACGAACAAGACTGGGACTCATGTTAACAAGCGTTCTCCTGTGTTTCTTAGGAGTTGTACAGGCCGGAAGTTTTTTTAAAGTTGGTGAGGCAGCACCGAATTTTACGTTAACTGCTCTCGATGGGCAGACCGTCTCCCTTGAACAATTCAAAGGGAAAGTCGTCGTCCTCGGGCTCTTTCATATTTGCCAGCCATGTTTACTCCAAAGCACGAACTTGCAAAAAGTATTTGAGGCCACTCAAGGCAAACCGGTCGCGGTGGTCGGGGTGAATTCATCGGGGGATTCCCAAACCGACGTCGGTGAATTTTTACAAACGTTTCCGGTCAAAGTGACCTATCCATATTTATTAGATCCCGAACAAACCACAGACAAATTGTATGGGGGTGGAAAATTTATTCCCAACGTGTACGTAATTGACCAACAGGGCATGATCCGTTGGCAACGAGTAGGGAATTTCTTTACTGATGGCACATTAGCAGGGCATGAAATGATTGTGAAGGAAGTGGACAAACTCCTTTCTTCGATGCCTTCCTCAATGTAGTCCTTTGTTTTTAGAAATTAATGCTAGGAATGCTATGGATGAATTAGAAGAAGGTAAATCAAAATTTCTTGAATTGGTGACGACTTTGGATAGTACCGTTGAAGTGGTGATTCCCACGACGCCTTCACGCAGCCTCTTTCTTATCTCTCTTACCAAAGGGGCCAATCGAAAATTCATTACGGTCCATGAAGACGATATCTTAGACCTTCCGGAAGAACCTTCCGTACAGGAGAAGACCATGGCTCTTTTACAAGAAACCATTGGAGCCTTATGAAAGCCCTACTTCCCAATATCTGGGAGTGGTCTTGGTACTCAGAAGAAAAACAGCTCAATTTCAATGGCCATTTGTTGACGGTTGGAGAGCATCGAATCCTTGTCGATCCTCCCCCCATGACGGCCAGTGATATTGCGTTTGCTCGTCAAGGCAGTCCAGTCGATTATATTATTTTGACCAATCGGGATCATGCACGAGAGGCAAACCAGCTGCGAAATGAATTTCACTGCACGGTGATGGCTCCGGAATTGGACGCCGTGGAAATGTCTCTTTCCATCGATAAAACATTTAAAGATGCAGAATTACTCCCCGGTGGGATTTGGGTCGTGCAATTAGCACATCAAAAGTCTCCGGGAGAAAGCGCGTTATTCCTACAACAAGGGAAAGGCGTTCTCATCGTTGGCGATGCCATTATTGGCCATCCCGCAGGAGCATTACGTCTCCTGCCTCCTGGGAAATATGGGGATATCGGTCAAGCTCGTGAAGGCCTGCGGCGATTATTAAAGTATAACTTTAATAGTTTGATTGTCGGAGATGGCGCTTCTCTTATGGCCGAAGCCAAGCCCATACTTGAACAGGCCCTTGCTGAAACATGAATAACTGTCATGCACTCTTTATTTTTTATCCTTCCTTGCCACTCCAAACCTTGTAGATTTATTCAACACTTCCATCTTTGTGAGTGATTGACTATGGCCTGGTCCCAGTCTGCCAATCTCAATTCATTAGGCAATCAACACTTTTCGAAGGGGTTCTATACCCAGGCCTATCAATGTTATTCCCAAGCCCTTGAAGTCGATCGGAAAAATGGAGATCAACGATCATTGGCCACGACATTAGGAAATCTAGGCAATATTTGCGCAGTCAGTGGGCGTCGCGAACAAGCTCGTTCCTACTACACCGAAGTTCTGGAACTTCAGAAAATCTTAGGCGATGAGCGAGGAATTAGTACAACGCTAGCAAATTTGGGAAATTTGTCGGCTGATGCTGGCGAATGGGACCGCGCCCGCGCTTATTATTTAGAAGCGTTGGATCTCATGAATCTCTTATTGGATTATGCCGGCAAAGCAGTATTGCTCTCTGACTTAGGCCTTGTCGCAAGAGAAACCGGACAGGAAGACGAAGCCTTCTTGTATTATCAAGAATCGTTGATCCTGATGCGTCGTGTGGGTAATGATGCAGGTCAGGCTGATGTTTTCCGAATGATGGGACGCTTATATTTGAGCCAGGGTCGATTGGAAGAAGCCCAATCCTGTACCTTAACGAGCCTGGATGTTGCCCGACGCCTTAAAGATGAATTGCGGATGGGCGGTGCTTGGTATGTCTTAGCCAATTGTCATGAAACAGGAGGGGAGTGGGAAAAAGCTGTCCACTATTTACAAAAAGTCGTACGAGTCGATGAAAAATACCAGCTCCCTAAATTAGCCGAAAATACACAACGTCTACAGGTTTTGTTATCCCGATTGGCGGAATCTGGCAAATCCTCTCATGAATGATACGAACTCCATTTCTCCTCACTGGCATGAAGCACGGTCTTCACTCCTCACCGACATTCCTGGATGGTTCGAATCTGAGGAAACCGAACCGCTTACCCTTTCATTGCCTGATGAGGATTGGTTACTGGAAGTCACTCCCGATGGGCGTTTGGTCTGTGTCGCCGGGTACGATTTGGACGATATGAAAAGCATGCTCTCTGATGGGACTCCCGAAGACTTAGGAAGCGATGAATTAGCCAAGCAGGTGAAATTTTTTCTTCAACAAACCACGTCGAAATATCGTCGAAGGCTCGTGGCAGAAGGATTTACTGAACGAATTGAAATGAATGATGACTTCGTGGCTGCTCATTTTGAGCAAGCAATTGATTTGAAATCTCTGTCCGACTTGCGCCAGAAAATTTTTACCTGCCAATCCTGGTTCCATCCGTGACCCAATTACTGACTTTCTGAGGATTCGTAAGCCTTTCCACAATTGATGCCTCGCGATTCATCCATTCAATCGTTCAAGCAGTTTCGTGATCTCGTCTATGGCTTTCGTTTACCCAAAATAATTTTCTCCGCGTTGGAGCTGGATCTTTTCAATATGATGGGCAAGCGGAAATGGACCATTTCCCAACTAGCCAAACAATTGAACGCCAGCCACCGAGGAATGGAAATCCTTTGCAGAAACTTAGCAAGTACTGGATTATTACGGAAATTACAGACAGGATATCAAGCCAGTAAGTTTGCAACTACGTACCTTCAACAAAATAGCGCGGATTATCGCGGGGACTACCTGGCGCTCATGCAGCGCCAATGGGAGGAATGGTCCCGTCTCACCGAAGTGGTCACAACCGGTATACCGGTTGATAGTCAGGAACCGGAAACTCCTGAATATCGACGGTCTTTTACCTGGGCTATGCATCATCGATCCCAAGAACCGGCTCAACAGGTTGCCAAACAAGTCTCGCTCAAATCGGCCCGTTCATTCCTGGATCTAGGGGGTGGACCAGGCACCTATGCTTTGGCCTTTGTACAGAACAATCCGCACTTGCAGGCAACGGTGATGGATCGCCCAGCTGCCCTGGAGGTCGCACGGACTTTAGCAAAACAAGCTTCAGCAGAATCCCGTCTTTCCTTTCAAGCAGGGAACTTTGTAAGTGATAAAATCCCTGGAACATACGATATCGTGTGGTATTCCAATGTCCTTCATATTTATTCTCCATCCGAAAATCTCAAAGTTTTCAGAAAAATTAAACGAGCACTCAAGCCTGGAGGTCGCCTTATCATTCAAGATACCTTTTTGCTCGATCCTCACGGGCTTCGGCCTTTGGAGACTAATCTGTTTGCTGTCACGATGCTGCTCTACACCGATACCGGCAACACTTACTCCCTACAAGACGTGCGCACCTGGCTTCAAAAAGCAGGCCTGAGTCGCACCCGTATCATTCGCCTCAAAAAGGGAACCGGTGATTGGGAAGGCCAATTACTCGAAGCACGACGGCCAATATGAAAAAATGATTTTTTTGAGAAGGCAGGGTTAGGGTGGGTGAGGTTTTTTAGTCGCCTCCTCATATGACATCGACGGAGGTGGAGGGTGAGATTGGTAGCTTGGCAAGCTGACGAAAAACGTCGTGCCTCGACCGGGCAGACTTTGAACTTCAATTCTTCCTCGATGTTCTTGAATGATTTGATGGGCAATGGCCAAGCCCAGTCCAGTTCCTTCATGTTCCTCACTTAAATGTTTCGTGGTAAAAAATGGATCAAAGATGTGCTCGATATCTTCGGGAGCGATCCCTGATCCGGCATCTTGAATTTCAACTTGGACCCAATCGGGTTTATCGAGTGATTTGAGATGCTGAGTGCGTACCGCTAGGACACCACCAGCAGGCAGCATCGCTTCAACCGCATTAAACAAAAAATTGAGGAATACCTGTTTCAGTTGTTGTCGATCAGCAAAGATTTTAGGCAAACCTTGGACAAGATTGGTCTCAATCGTAATCAGTTCATGAGAAGGACGAACCCGCAACGTATACAAACAGGATTCCATAATATCGTTCAGATCTTCTTCCCGTAAAAAGGGTTCCATGGGTTTGGCATAATCCAAAATCTCGCGAGTCAGTCGTTCAATTCGAAAGACATCTTCTTTTACGACTTTGCTGAAACGGGCTAAAAATTCTTCATCGTCTTTTCGTTCAGGCGCTAAATCCACAAAGGCCTTGATAGACGTTAAAGGATTTCGGATTTCATGAGCCAATCCTCCCGCCATCGTTTCCAGTGAACGGAGCCGGTCGGTTCGGCGCACCAATGATTGGGAATGTTTCAACTCTTCATAGAGCAATGCATTATCCAGTGCCACGGAGGCTTCTTGAGACAACGTGGCAAGTAATTCTAATTCTTGCGTTGTATACCCTCGGCCGCCGTTCACTATCGGGCCAAAGACACAAAAACCTAGCAGCCGGTTCTTGTTGACCAATGGCAAACACACCTCCGTCTCAATTGTCGCCAGTTGTGTGACGATGGCCTGCGATTCGGAATCTCTCATAGAATCTTTCAGTTCATCAACAACAAAGGTAGAAATCCCTTCCCGCCAACGGTCTTCCAACGAAGAGGTATGCCTCAGGCTCATTCTTGGAAAATCAGTCAATGATCTTCCAAAGCTGGAGACTGGTTGATAATCCTGGCTTCCCGTCTTCCGCAAATATAATGCTCCCCATTGAAGGCCCAAAGTTGGACAAATGGATTGGACAATCGTAGACGTCAAATCCTTTAATTCTAAAATGGAGACCAGCGATTTTGAGAAGTTCAATACGGTCTTATATTGATCATACCGTTCTTTAAAGAACGCCTTAGTAATGAATGTTTTAGCCTGGGTTTTTAAAGAAGAGGCGCCAAAGACCAGGAGGAGTAACACGAAAAGTTCTACGAGAGAATACCCCACATTGATTGATCCTAAATACCATTGTTGGCCAAGCAGGAGAATGGGATACGCCGGGAGGGCCACCAAAGCCATTAACAGGCTCGTGGTAATGCCCCGTTCGAGAGCCGTCCCTAAATCCAGAAACCTATATCGAAGAAGGGTATAAGCCACTACAGACGTATAGACGGTAATAAGAATCGCCCCATTCGGGGGCACATTAATGCCATACCAAAGCGGAAAAGTGGTGAAACCACCGACATGGGCAATACCCGAACCAAGGGTTAGAAGAAAAAATCTTGATCGTTCGGTTCCATTCCTTGTACGAGCTCCCTGAAATAGCAACCACGTGCCATAAATGGCAAATATGCAGAACCCCAGAAGATAGAGGTGGAAAAATGATCCCGGTGTAGGCCAATACGGGAATCCCCCCGCTGGATGAACGTCTGAAACAAAGTATGGTGTAAAATTGACAAAGAAAAAGAAAAGGCTGAGCCCCCACCCAAGTCGTAATAACCATTGGTGGGTTTCTACCCGTTCAAGTAGAGTAAGGACATGAAATAAGTAAGTAACAGGAAGGAATATGGCGCCGACCATTAATAGCCGAACAAAGAAAAGAGCTCCCTCTTGAGATGAAGAAAGGTGCCATGCCCAATATCCATAGCCCCAGATGGAAGCGGCTAAACAATAGAGGGCGTAGGCTCTATGCTTGAGGTTTGAAGGATTTTTGCCAAAAACAAGAATCCCCGAGACTGTTGCGGCGAGACCAGTCAGAAGACCACTAAATGCGTAGAAGTCCACGTATTACAATTGGGAGGTGATAGGGCTTGGCAGTTTTTCCTTTACCAACACCTATTGGACAATAAATCGCGGGAGAAGTAAAGAACCTCGATACCTCAAGGAGGGTTCGTATACTCGGAGGTAGGAAAGGGTCCGACCTGTAGAGATTATACTATGCAGCCTGTTCTACAGGCCAACATACAAGATCTGATTTTGGTGATGGCAAGACTTTTTGCGCTGCCTCTTGGGAAATGCTTGTGGGCATGTTAGGTTTTTCTAAGACAATGAGGTAGGCTTGATTCGCAAAGGTCCGATAAACTCCTGCTGAGAGACATCCTAAAGAATGTAGAATGGCATTCCATTCTGCCCCGTCAAAAAATTGGAATTGACCTTCTTTTTCAGCTTGCCGAATCTTTCCATAATTATTTAATAATCGGCGAGCATCTTCTCGTTGCTCATGTTGTCCAACACACTCAACGAGATTTTGGTAAATGCCGGAAAAGTCTCCATTGGGCTTTAAATTTGAAAGGACCATCCGACCACCTGGAGCGAGGACTCGGTATAATTCCTGCAAGGCTACCTGTGGGTTGTCGACATAACCCAGAACTAAGTTTGACACAATCCGATCAAACTGATTGTCGGCAAAGGGGAGGGTGTGTTGTAAATCGACTTGAGCCCAAGACAGCCGGAGATTCTTGAAAAATGTGGGCCGGCGATTTTCTATCTCTTTCAACGTATGGGTCATTTGAGCTTTGGCCTTTCCCAGGGCTTCAGGAACGATGTCCACTCCGACATACCGGATGTGCCCCCCTTCCAGTAGTTGATGTCCATTCCTAGCTGCTTGTAATCCATGTAAAAAAAACAAGCCAGCGTTCCCATTTCCACACCCGGCATCTAAAACTTGTTGACCAGAGGTAATAGGACCTAAGGCGTGAAACACATGATCCAATAATTTGACATAGTCGGGGCACGTAGCAATCGACCGAAAATGCCCAAGATAATCTTGCCAAAATTTTACCCCCACATCTGTCACAGCCTGTTGTTGCTGGCTGGCTTTTTCTTCTCGCCTTTGACGACCGAGGATGAGACGATTGGGGTCCTTGATGACACTGTGTGGAGGAGCCATGGCCAATCGATCATGGCATTGCTGAATCAAGTGTCGATAGGTCGTTTTGGCAGCTTTTGGATTTTCTTGGAGTCGATGCAAAGCTTCGGACACTACGTGGTAGTGCACTAAGCCTGAACCGAGAACTTGAGAAACCGTTTGGATGTCTTGACGATCGACCCAGGCATCTTTTTCTGCAGAAACGAGTATAACCGGTGTGGTTAAAGATTCTACATCACGTAGTGTGCTTTCTAGAGTGGCAAAACGATTCTCTAAAGCATCCTGTAAAAAGACGTTGCTTACGTTAAAACCAAGAACATTCGCCGATTCGGGATAGCGTCCATCTCGGTAGCCAGTAAACAAATCTTCCTGGTGCACAATAGCCAAAGATTGTTGAACATCCACAATACCCATAAGCGAGATCAGAAGTGAAACGGAAGGGCATTCTGCCTCAGCCTTTATCGCAATACGTGAGGCCAGACTCGCTGCGACTCCGATAATAGGTTGATTAGACCAGTGCGTTCCCACATACCGAGTCACCGCCTGAAAGTCTTCTTTCATGGAAGTCAGAGAAATATCATAGTGGTCTCCATCGCTTTCCCCAACATGATTAGTATGGTCATAGCGAATGACGTGAAAGCCATTACTGGCAAAGTAATAGGCTAAGGTTAGGTAATCTCGTTTGGTTTCCCCATACCCTGCGGCAATGACCACGATGGGCAAGGTAGAAAGATCGCTGTCGGTTGGATAATCATGATAGGCCCTAATCGTTTTTCCAGCAGCATTGAAGATGGAAATTTGTGTATTCTGGACGTTTCCGGTTTTGGAAATTTCTACTGTGCGAGTACTGATTTTTTGTGAAATTCCTGGTGACATCCTGTCAAAGAGGTCCTGCGTCAGAGTTTCAGCTTCAGAAGATGCCAAGGCTTCATCTTCACTGACCCGACCAAATATGAAGTTCCCCGGCTCCGTATGGAAAGGACTTATTTGGAGATCATTAAATGTTCTCGTTGTTTTTTGTGATGTCTGTGGTTGAACCATGATCCTGGTCACCCCTTCCCATGCAGAGGACCCTGGTTGGATAGACACGTTTTGAATAATCCCCTCTTGAATTTGCGCAAAAAAAGCTGGCTTATTCCCAAAACACTGAAAAAGGATTTCTTGTCCTGCTTTGACTGGAGGAAATCCTTGGACTCGTAATTCTAAAGAACCGGCACTCAACTCTTGTATCTGACCTTCCCAATTTCCCCCAAGACAATTGAAATACAATGGCATCCGAGAATTCTGGGTTGAGGTATTCAGCAGGACGGGTAAAAACGCAGATGATTGCTTTTTGCCAAATGCCTTGGTCTTTGAATAGGCCAACCCTTCAGAATCACACTCCATCACATTCATCATTTTTTTCTCCTCTAAATACCTAATTATTTTCACCTAGTTTTCAGACCGAGCGATTTCTTGGGTTCAAGAAAACCCTGAACAAGTTCCTTCTTCTAAATTGAACTTTTTTTAAAATGAATCGAAAAAGGCGGCGTTAAAGAAGAGGAGGGGGTCTCAATCGCCTTGCGGGTTTCATGTGCCTTGTGATTCATTTCATTGATTAACGAATGACTAGAGCAACCTGGATGCCAGTTTGAGTTTTCTCGCTTCGCCTACAAACACACTTAAAAGTCCCTTGGAATTACTGGGAATTTTTTACCGAAGGACTTCTAGCCTGTAGATGGGAGACAAGGCCTTGAGGAAGTTCTGTCGAGTCAATGACGGATCGCGTGAAATTATGTAGAGATCCCTGACACGAAGATGGCTTTTTTTGCATTGACACCTCACCCCCTGCTACCTAGAATTCACTCATCACATAAATGAGGAGGTTCGTATGAAAAACGGCTCCCCCCGCACTATTCGCAATGTCGTCCTCGCCTCCTATCCTGGGGCCGGGAAAACCAGTCTGAGTGAAGCCCTCGCCTTTTCAACCGGAATCATCCCCAGTATGGGGAGTGTCCTTCAGGGAAATACCATTGGCGATTTTGAGCCGGAAGAGGTGCATCGCCATCATTCCCTGAGCTCCGCTCTCATTCAATTTGAATGGCAAGGGACACGGATCAATGTGCTGGATACGCCAGGAATGGTGGACTATGGGGTCGAAGTCCAAACATCGCTTAGAGCCGCCGATGGCGTGATACTGGTTGTAGGTGCCGGAACCGGGCTTCGGTCGGAAATAGAACGGGTGTGGGAATACATTCAGGACCATGAATTGCCGTGTATTCTCTTTATCAATGAATTGGATAAGGAAGGGACCGATTTCACTGCGATCTTAGGGGAGTGTGAAAAGACCTTAGAACTCAAAGGCGTGCCTCTCACAATCCCAATCTCTCACGATGGACAATTGACAGGAGTCATTGATCTGCTTTCTCGGCAACTTGTAACTTCCAGCGCACAATCATCAAAGACACAGGAGACAGACATTCCCGCAGACCATGAAGCCTCGACTGCCGAACATCGGCGTCGTCTTACAGAACTTGTGGCCGAAACCAATGACCAGTTAGTCGAAAAATATCTAACCGACGGTGAATTGTCTGATGAAGATTTGGTAGATGGCTTGACCCTGGGAACCTTAGAGCGAAAAATCGTACCCGTTCTGTGTGGATCGGCAACCAGCCATGTCGGCATGGCGAGCCTGCTGAAAGCTATTGTACGATTTCTTCCTTCGCCAGAAGATCGTGCCAACCTTCATCCCTTGGCGGGCACTCAGCCGCAAACACATGAAGAATGCCAACGGCAGCCCGATGCTCAAGCTCCTTTTTCGGGGTTGGCCTTTAAAACGACCATCGATCCCTTTATGGGACGCCTGACCTATGTCCGGGTCATGTCAGGGACGCTGCAAGCCGACTCCGCCTTTTTGAATGCCTCCCGGCAGACCAAAGAAAAGGGGGGGCACCTGTTTTATTCCATCGGAAAAAAACATCAACAAATCGACCAAGCCAGCGCTGGAGACATCGTGGCCATCGCCAAACTCAAAGATACACAAACCGGTGACACCATTTGTGATGATAAGCATCCTATCGTCTATCCGGGTCTCAGAATTCTAAAGCCCGTTATGTCCTACGCATTGGAAGTCAAAAGTAAAAACGAAATCGACAAGGTCAGTTTGGGATTGCATAAATTGGTCGAGGAAGATCCGTCCTTAGAATTTCTGCGGAATGACGAAACCAAAGAAATGATCCTGAGCGGGGTAGGGCAGGTTCACATCGATGCCACGTTAGAAAAATTGCGGCGGAAGTATGGAGTGGATGTCAACTTACATATGCCCAAAGTCCCATACAAAGAAACCATCCATAGGGTAGCACAAGCGCAAGGGAAATATAAAAAACAAACCGGGGGTCATGGGCAATTTGGAGATTGTTGGTTGAAACTTGAGCCGTCGCCTCGCGGACAGGGATTCGAATTTCACAATAAAATTGTGGGAGGCGCTATTCCCCGGAACTTTATCCCGGCCGTCGAAAAAGGCGTGGTGGAAGCTATGCAGCATGGCATCATTGCCGGCTTTCCAGTCGTCGACATTCAAGTCACCGTGTATGATGGCTCGCACCATCCGGTCGATTCATCGGAAATGGCCTTCAAGGTGGCAGCATC
>QIDY01000193.1 GCA_003228495.1 Nitrospirota bacterium | reverse complement strand
AGGAGGTCTTTCATTTCTCGGACGGCGCGTTCCAGGCCAATAAAGACGGCACGAGCAATAATGCTGTGACCAATATTAAATTCTTCAATTTCAGGAATTTGAGTTAATCGTTGGGCATTCTGATAATTGAGCCCATGTCCGGCGCTGACACGGAGCCCTAATTTTTGGGCAAGTTTAGCGGCCTGGACTAGGGCATCATATTCCGTATCGGCTTCTTGTCGGCGTCGAGTATTCGCATAGCGTCCGGTATGCAGTTCCACATAGTCAGCATTGACTTTGTGGGCGGCCCGAATTTGTTGTACATCAGGGTCAATAAACAGACTGACGGGGATCCCCCCTTCATGAAGAAGGTTGACCATGGATTGGATGCGATCCCGGTGTTCGACTACGTCCAATCCACCTTCCGTCGTGAGTTCTTGCCGGCGTTCCGGGACTAAGGTCGCGATGTCGGGTTTTACATTTAGGGCGATTTTAGCTATAGAATCTTCGGCTGCCATTTCTAAATTCAGTTGGATATGGACCGTTTCCCGCAGGATCGTCAGGTCGCGGTCTTGAATATGACGTCGGTCTTCCCTGAGGTGGACCACTAGGCCTTCTGCCCCGGCTAATTGTACGAGGGATGCGGCCATAATAGGATCCGGTTCATGCCCGCCCCGAGCTTGTCGGAGTGTTGCAACATGATCCACGTTAACGCCGAGGCGTACCATAAAAATCCTTTCTTGATATGGAGGAATAAGGGCTCATTATCGCAAAAGGGGTAATCTCTGACAATAAATCAAATGCGGTTAGGCTGGAGACGAGACGCCCAAAAAGTTCTTTCACCTTTTTTTAAAATCCGGTCTTCCAAAATTGACTGGTTTCATTTCCTCATCTAGAATAAAATCTCTTTATAAATCGTACGATTTTCTATTCTCTATCTCCCCCAGAACTGAGGGGCATCTCTTTCAGTTTTCATTGACAATGGACCCTTTTTATCGAATTCAACGGCTCCCGGGATACGTCTTTACCCAAGTCCAGGACTTGAAACTTCAGGCTCGGAAGCGAGGTGAAGATATTATTGATTTGGGTATGGGAAACCCTGACCAACCCACTCCTCCCCACATTGTGGATAAGTTAATTGAAGCGGCTCAAAATGGACGCAACCATCGGTATTCGGCCTCACGTGGGATCACAAAATTACGCCATGCGATTTGCAGTTGGTATCAACGAAAATATGATGTCAGTCTGGATCCGGAAACCGAAGCCATTGTGACATTAGGGGTGAAGGAAGGGTTAGCACATCTGGCCTTGGCCATCGTGGGGCCCGGCGATGTCGTGCTAGCCCCCACCCCAACCTATCCGATTCATATGTATTGTGTCATTATTGCTGGCGGGGAGGTTCGTGGTGTTGAATTGGGCCCCGACACCGATTTTTTTGAAAATTTAACGCGAGCCTTCCGACAGACCCAGCCGGCGCCCCGTGCCTTGATTATCAGCTTTCCCCACAATCCCACCACTCAGGTGGTGGATCTCGAATTTTTCAAAAAGGTGGTAGAATTTGCATTGGAACACAACGTTTGGATCATTCATGACTTAGCCTATGCCGATCTAGTATTTGATGGATATCGGGCACCCAGTTTGCTGCAAATTCCTGAAGCCAAAAAAATTGGCGTGGAATTTTATTCGCTATCCAAGAGTTATAATATGCCGGGCTGGCGCGTGGGGTTTTGTGTGGGGAATTCCGAACTTATCGGCGCTTTAATGCGAGTCAAAAGTTACTTGGACTATGGGATGTTTCAGCCTATTCAAATCGCAAGCATTATTGCCCTGAACGGTCCACAGGATTGCGTGAAAGATATCGTCGGCATGTATGAACGGCGACGCAATGCCTTGGTCCGTGGTCTCAATCGCATTGGATGGTCCATTGACTATCCGCGCGCCACGATGTTTGCGTGGGCCAAAATTCCGGAACCCTATCTAGGTATGGGCTCCTTAGAGTTCTCCAAGTTGTTACTGCGAGAAGCCAAAGTGGCGGTCTCACCGGGCATCGGATTCGGAGAGGGCGGGAATGATTATGTACGCTTTGCACTTGTCGAAAATGAGCACCGGATTTTTCAAGCCGTGCGAGGGATTCGTCAAGCGTTGAAGTTTGAGGAAGTGGTGTAATGGATCAGGCGGTAAAGGTCGGACTTATTGGGTTTGGCACGGTTGGCACCGGTGTGGTGAACATTCTTCAAAATAATGCCGACATCATTGCAAAACGTGTTGGTCGCCCAGTGGTGCTGGCCAAAATTGGGGATTTGGATGTCACGACGGATCGAGGGGTGACCGTTTCTTCGGAAATATTAACGACAAATGTTAAGGATATTCTAGACGATCCTCAAATTGACATTGTTGTGGAATTGATAGGCGGGCATGAGCCGGCCAAACGTTTTATTCTTCATGCTCTGTCGAGTAAAAAAGGTGTGGTGACTGCGAATAAAGCGTTGCTGGCTGACCATGGAGAAGAGGTTTTTGAAGCTGCATTCAAGGCTCAAGCCGACCTCGGGTTCGAAGCCAGCGTGGGGGGAGGGATTCCCATTATTCGTTCGCTCACCGAGGGACTAGCAGGCAATCACCTGACTTCAATTATGGGTATTATGAATGGAACATCCAACTATATTTTGAGCCGGATGACACATGAGGGACGAGATTTTAGCGATATTTTGCAGGAAGCTACACGGGAAGGCTATGCGGAAGCCGATCCCTCTCTGGATGTCGACGGCGTTGATGCTGCGCACAAATTGGTCATCATGGTTAACTTAGCCTATGGAACTCCCGTTTCGATGAATGCCGTTTATACCGAAGGTATTTCCAAGATTTCTACAGTGGACATGATCTTTGCTCGAGAATTGGGCTTTACCATTAAATTATTGGGCATTGCTAAATGCCAAGATCAGGTCATTGAGGCACGTGTGCATCCTACCCTGGTTCCCACGGAGTCTCCCATTGCCCAGGTCAATGGAGTGTATAACGCGATTCATTTGGTCGGTGACGCGGTGGGAGACATTGTGCTCTATGGGCAAGGGGCCGGCTCTCTGCCCACGGCGAGTGCGGTGGTGGGGGATATTATTGACCTGGCCCGAAATCGAATCTACGGGTCTTTCTCTCGGGTGCCTGCGACCTCATTTCAATGGGAGGCGCGCAAACCTTTGGCTATTAAGCCTATGGCTGAAATAGAAAGTCGGTATTATTTACGTTGTATGGTAAAAGACGAACCGGGTGTGCTCTCGACCATTTCCGGAATCCTGGGTGAGCGTGGAATCAGTATTTCATCAGTTCTTCAAAAGGGGAGGAAGCAAGGGCAGCCGGTCCCCTTGGTTATCTTGACTCATCGATCTAGGGAGCGAGGGATCCAAGCCGCGCTTCAAGAGATGAATGCCCTTCCCCTCGTTTCAGAACCAACTACCTTAATAAGGATGGAAGGCATAGAATAAACCCTTGAATCGACTTTGGCTAAAAAAGGCAAATCATTAATTATGCTACCGTGGCGTGGGATTATCGAGGAGTACCGAAAATTTCTTCCTGTGGGCGATCAGACGCCTATTGTGTCCTTGCAGGAAGGCAATACTCCTCTTATTCCGGCGACACGTTTGGCTAAAAAAGTTTGTCCCGGCCGTGAATTGTTTTTAAAGATCGAAGGAGCCAACCCTACGGGCTCGTTTAAGGATCGGGGCATGACTATGGCGGTTTCCAAGGCGATGGAAAATCATGCCAAAGGATTGATGTGTGCCTCGACCGGCAATACATCTGCCTCTGCGGCGGCTTATGCTGCAAAAGCGGGCCTGCCGGCCTACGTGGTCGTTCCGGCAGGGAAGATTGCCCTAGGCAAGTTAACCCAGGCACTTATGCATGGAGCGCGCGTCATTCAAATAGAGGGAAACTTTGATCAAGCCCTCACAATTGTCAAAGCTCTATGCGAGGAAACGGCGATTGAATTAGTCAACTCAATTAACCCCTTTCGGCTGGAAGGGCAAAAAACGGCGGCTATGGAAGTGTGCGATCAACTGGGGTTTGCTCCAGTTATTCATGCATTACCCGTTGGCAATGCCGGAAACATTACCGCCTATTGGCGAGGCTATCGCGAGTATAAAGAGGCTGGACAAACGCAGGGATTGCCCCGCATGTTTGGCTTTCAAGCGGAAGGGGCCGCTCCACTTGTCAGGGGGCATGTGGTGGAATCACCGCAAACTGTTGCCTCAGCTATTCGAATTGGAAATCCTGCTAGTTGGGCCTTGGCCTTGCAGGCTGTAGACGAATCACATGGATGCCTGCATATGGTGTCCGACGAAGAAATTCTTCAGGCCTATCAAATGGTCGCTTGCGAAGAAGGCGTGTTTTGTGAACCTGCCTCGGCAGCTTCAATTGCCGGGATCTACAAACTGAATCGTGAGGGCAGTTTGCCTTCAGAAGGTACCATCGTCTGTACCCTGACCGGCAATGGGTTGAAAGATCCCGATACGGCATTGTCTGTGTCCTATCGACCGGTGACGGTTCCTGCGACTCGCGAAGCCGTTGCAGCCCAATTGCCGGCCTAATTGTTCCCCGTGACCATCGCAAAATTTCAGATTATTTCCTTACTCTATGAATCTTCAAGCATGAGGCAAGGATCGTGAAAAAAACGATCATGGTTCACATCGATGGAATACCGACTCATTCCTTTGAAGAGTTGGGTACGCGTACCGTGTTGCAGGCGGCTCAGATTCCTCACCTTGATGATCTTGCTCGACATGGGGAGCTGGGGCGTTTAGGGATACCTCGAGAAGTCCGTCCCTTTGCCGGGGAACTGGCTTTGTTAGGTTTGTTAGGGTATGACACGCAGAAATGGTATACCGGGCCTGGAGCGTTTGAAGGCATTAATTTAGAAGTGGTTCTTGATGGGCATGATGTGGCCTTTCTCTGTGATTTTGTCACCGTGCGCGCAGAGGATGGATGGGGAGATGGGAAAAAACTTGGAGCGTCGTTATTGATGGACGATGTTTCGGAAGGAGGCCTGGAAATAGAAGAAGCCCGGGAACTTATTGATGCCATCAATGAACAATTAGTGTCCGAAAATTTTCAATTTTATATGGGGCATCGCTCTCGCCATCTCATGGTCTGGGGTGGGGGCAATGCAAAAATCGGTTGTAGAAATCCACGGGAAGCGTTGGGGAAGCCGATTGATGCCTATTTGGCGAAGGGGGAAGGGGCTCAAATATTGTTTGAAGTGATGGAGGCCTCTCGTATGATTCTTCGGAATCATCCTGTGAATCAAGACCGAGTCAATGCTGGGTTGAAACCAGTAAATTGCCTGTGGCTGTGGGGGCCGGGGAAACGGGTTGAGTTGCCACGGTTACAAGAGCGATGGCCGTTACAGGGTGCTGTGATTTCGCAAAGTGGTCCCTATCTAGGCGCAGGAATGGCTAGTGGACTGCAAGCCTTGAAGGTGGATGGCATGGGCGAAAATGAATCTGATCGGTTACAAAGGATGGCGGACATGGCTTCAAAGATTCTTGAGAAACAGGATCTAGCTTGCCTACATATACCTTTTTCTCCCTGTTTGGTGCAGGAAGGACAGCCTCCCTCATCATCCCTGTTCGTGGAGCATCTACAGCATATCGATGAATATCTGATCGGAACATTACGGCAGTCTTGCGCAGGAACCGGTGAGGTTCGACTTTTCGTTGTTGCGACCCCTTGCGACAGTCAGCCTGAGGAGGTTGGCCCTTCTCCTGTGCAGTATGTGCTTTATGAAGGGCAGAAGGCGAAAAATGAGCCATCCATGGTGGCATTTCATGAGCAAGAGGCATCGGCACTGCCACTTCATAATGCTACCGCCTTCTTTGAACGGTTGTTCGGAGAGAAGTAGATACGATGGCCTGTTATGTCCAAAAATTTGGGGGGACTTCGGTTGGGAGCCTTGAGCGTATTCAACAGGTCGCACATTTGATCGACAGAACATGCCGGGACGGTCATCAATTAGTGGTTGTCCTGTCTGCGATGAGCGGGGAGACAAATCGTCTCACCAAAATGGCTAAGGAATTGAGCGTGGCCCCGGATGACCGGGAAATGGATGTGTTACTCTCTTCAGGAGAACGTGTGACGATTGCCTTAATGGCTATGATGTTAAAAAGTCTAGGTATCAAGGCGAGATCGTTCACTGGGCGGCAAGTTGGCATTGTCACGGATGGCGCCCATACCAGAGCTCGGATTTCTCGTGTCGATACGAAACGGGTGCAGGCTGCCTTACGAGATGGTGTGGTTCCTATTGTGGCAGGGTTTCAAGGCATCAATGAAGCGTCAGATGTGACGACGCTTGGGCGGGGAGGGTCGGATCTGACGGCTGTGGTCTTAGCGGCGGCGCTGAAAGCGGATACGTGTTTTATCTATACCGATGTGGATGGTATATATACGGCCGATCCTCATATGGTGCCATCTGCTCGGCGATTGGAGAAAATCTCATATGAGGAAATGTTGGAACTGGCCAGTTTAGGAGCCAGGGTCCTACAGACACGCTCAGTAGAACTTGCCGCGAAGCATCAGGTGCCGGTGGAAGTGCGGTCCAGTTTTCAAGACGGGCCGGGGACTCGTGTGGTAAAAGAGGATGCAGATATGGAACAGGTCTTAGTTTCTGGAGTCACAGGTGATTGCAATCAAGCCAAGGTCACGGTGGTTGGCGTGCCGGATCAGCCCGGTATTGCAGCAAAAATTTTTGGTGCTATTGCGGAATCGGCAATCAATGTAGATATGATTATTCAAAATGTCAGTCAAGATTCCTTGACCGATATTTCTTTTACGGTGCCAAGGGGAGATTTGAACCCGGCAATTAGTCTCGTCAAAGATCTTGCCAAGGCGGTCGGTGCTCGAACCGTTGAAATCAATGAGACCATTGCTAAAGTGTCTTTGGTCGGAGTGGGGATGCGGTCTCATTCCGGGGTTGCTGCACGGATGTTTGCGACGCTTTCCCGCGACGGCATCAATATCATGATGATCAGTACCTCAGAAATTAAGATTTCTTGTGTAGTCGAAGAAAAATATATGGAATTGGCCGTGAGAGGTTTACATAAGGAATTCGGGTTAGAAAAATCGGCAACCGTTTAGGGCTACGCCTTTTGGACGGATGCCTTTCGCGAAATTGAGATGTGAAAATGAGTGCGATGACACAACAGAACCCAACCATTGAAATTTATGATACGACTTTGCGAGATGGTTCGCAGGCCGAAGACGTAAGTTTTTCGGTCGAGGACAAAGTCCGGATCGCCCTCAAGCTTGATGAATTAGGTGTGCATTTCATTGAAGGAGGGTGGCCGGGAGCCAACCCCAAAGATATCGAGTTTTTTCGAATCATCAAAACCACACCGCTTCAACAGGCGAAAATTGTGGCTTTTGGCTCGACGAGAAAAGCTAAAAATTCGGCAAACGATGATCCTACACTTGAGGCGCTGCTCTCGGCAGAAACCGACATTGTCACCATTTTCGGGAAAAGCTGGACACTTCATGTGACCGAGGCCTTAGAGACGACCTTAGAAACCAATGTGGAATTAATTGGAGATTCCATTGCCTTTCTCCGGTCGAAAGGCCGACAAGTGTTTTACGATGCCGAACATTTTTTTGATGGTTACAAGACTGATCCCACCTATGCACTGAAAACTATTGAGGCCGCCATAAAAGCCGGAGCCGAACGAATCGTCTTGTGTGATACCAACGGTGGATCGATGCCTTGGGAAATTCGAGAGATGGTGTTAGTTGTCCGTGAACGATGTTCCGTGCCGTTGGGCATACATGCGCATAATGATGCAGAGATGGGCGTGGCAAACTCCTTGGTTGCCGTTGAGGCGGGCGTCATGCAGGTTCAGGGGACAATCAATGGCATCGGCGAGCGATGCGGAAATGCCAATCTCTGTTCCATTATGGCAAATTTGGAATTGAAAATGGGTCGGAAGGCCTTGGGCGATGGACGATTACCCCATCTCAGAACCATTTCTCATTTTGTTGCGGAAATGGCCAATCTTCTTCCCAATAAGCGACAGCCATATGTCGGAGATACTGCGTTTGCCCACAAGGGGGGGGTGCATATTCATGCGGTTCAAAAAAACCCGCTCACCTACGAGCATGTTCGACCGGATCAAGTTGGCAATCAACGCCGGGTGTTAATTTCGGATAATAGTGGGCGAAGCGCCGTGTTTAGCAAGATGGAAACCTTTGGTCTGGATCTTCAACAGGATAATCCCAAGGTCCAGGAATTATTAGGTTCTCTCAAAACCTTGGAATATGAAGGCTACCAATTCGAGGGTGCCGAGGGGTCGTTTGAACTACTTGTGCGCAAAGCTCTGGGAACCCATACGCCTTCATTTGAGCTGCTGGGGTGCCGCATTATTGTTGAGAAACGTAAAACGAATGAAGAGTCCATCTCGGAAGCCACGATTATGGTCAAAGTGGGTGACGTGGTGGAGCATACCGCAGCAGTCGGGGATGGACCCGTCAATGCTCTTGATCATGCTTTACGTAAAGCCCTGGAGAATTTTTATCCCCAATTGCGGGAGGTCAAGCTTCTTGACTATAAGGTTCGTGTGTTAACCGGTCGGCGGGGGACCGGTTCACGAGTCAGGGTGTTAATTGAGTCGGGTGATCAGAAGGAAAAGTGGGGGACAGTCGGGGTGTCGGAGAATATCATTGAAGCCAGCTGGCAGGCGTTGGCCGATAGTATCGAATATAAATTGATGCGAGAAAACCTATCGGCGCGATAGTGTGTTTGCCAGCTAAATGAGGGAACTAAAGGTCTCTGGCCCATCGTTTTTTCTTGACAACACTCGTAAGGGTCGTTACGTTCTGCCAGTCAACACCGTCAGGAGACAGGACGCCCCGTCCGTTTCCATTCCTTTCAAAATCCTTTGCGAGGGGGTATTGATTATGCGAAAGGCGGACATCGCCGATGTTATTACGGAAACCGCTGGAATTCAGAAAGCGGAAGCCATGGAAATGGTGGAGCAGGTCTTGGATTTGATTAAGGCTATGCTCCAACAAGGAGAAGTCGTCAAAATTGCTGGGTTTGGTAATTTTGTCGTCAGGAACAAAGGGGAGCGAAAAGGAAGGAATCCTCGGACTGGCGAGGAAATTGCCATCACTCCGCGTCGGGTCGTGACTTTCCGGCCAAGTGCCCTCTTTAAACAATATGTCAATTCCTGAAGGCAAGAGCATATGATGACTATGGTGTGACCAGGCATGGGAGCGGGCACGAAACACGAGGAAAAGACCGGGTATAAGATTGGGGAAGTCGCCTCGTTAACGAAACTTCCCGCGTATGTCCTGCGGTTTTGGGAATCAGAATTCATTTTCTTGAAACCGAAGAAAAGTCAGGGTAAGCACCGAATTTATACGAAAATAGATATTGAAACGATATTCGAAATCAAACGGATGCTCTATGAGGAAGGATATACCATTGCAGGTCTGAAACGATTTTGGTTTCGAAAAAAACGTGGAGGTAAATCCGTGCAGGTTTCTAAAGATCGTGTGGAAAAAGCGAAAACTGAATTGCAGGGAATCTTAAAGCTGTTAGACCAGGAATCAGCCTAAATGGTTAGTCGAAACAGGAAAGAAAATCATACTACAATTGGCGGGGCGTGGCGCAGCCCGGTAGCGCACTCGCTTGGGGTGCGAGAGGTCGGCCGTTCAAATCGGCTCGCCCCGACCAATTTTGAAGTGGGAAGTAAGGAGTAAAAATTGAGAAGAAAGAAATAAGAGTCTTCTCCGTCTGTTCCGTCATCCTTACGTTTGTAAGTCCTCATCCTCCAGCAGTTCTTCGCTATCAGGCATTCCGTACGCCACAAATTTGGCATATGAGAGATAAATTTGGCTGCTGTCTCTCATGGCTTTTGAGCCTGCCTTCATTCGCTCAAACTTCACCTGGGCTCCTGGATCCTCACTTTTTTGTAAGGTCCCGACATGTTCCTCTAGCAAAAGAGAATAGCGCTGCATAGCCTGTTCGATTTCCATATACGCTTGCATGATGTCGTCTTGCATTCCTCGTCCTCCCTGAAAATAATTTTCACCTTACAAAAGCTCCTACCGTTGGTCAACTTTCCCTCAATAATCGTTTAGGAACAGCTCAGAGGCTTCAGGAGATAGCAAATACTCGTCTTGTCATGACCATGTTTGACCGATTTTTCGGGGATTCAGTAGAATGCTTCGGCTAAGCCGGAGTCCCAAAACGTGCGTTGTACGCAAAAAGAACATGCCGACAGCCTAAGCTTTTTCCCCTATGAGTACCCTTCTCCTCCCATGGATTTCGGTCGTTATCCCTATTAAAGATGAACGGGACAATATCCCATTATTAGTCAGCCAATTGCTCAAGTTTTTTGAGGTCCGACCTGAGAGTAAAACTGCTCCTTTTGAACTGGTGTTGGTAGATGATGGGAGCACGGATGGCAGTGAGTCGCTGTTGGACGAATTGCTCACGCAATCGAAGGCTGTTCGGGTCATCCACTTGGATCAAAATCACGGGCAAACGGCAGCATTTGATGCAGGGTTTCGACAGGCAAGAGGTGCATTGATTGCCACGATGGATGGGGATTTACAATATGATCCCAACGATTTTGCTGCGCTCCTTCCATTGGTAGAGCAGTTTGATTTGGTGTGCGGGTATCGGGCGGCTCGACACGATAATATGGTGCGCCGATGGTCATCCAAGATCGCGAATCACGTGAGAAATTGGGTGGTGCATGATGGCATAGCCGATACGGGGTGTTCATTAAAGATCTTTCGAAGAGCTGTCGTCGAACGAATGCCCTTATTTAAAAATATGCACCGCTTTTTCCCGGCAGTGGCCAAGATGTACGGGTTTACGGTGACAGAAGTTCCAGTCCAACATTTTCCACGCGTCCATGGAGTGTCTAAATATGGAGTAGGCAATCGATTATTTGCCGGGTTGTATGATCTGTTTGCCGTTCGATGGATGCAAAAACGGTGTTTAAATTATCAGATGCGGGAATCCAAGCCTCCCCAATCCAATGAGTGTCAAAAGGGTGATGGTTAACGGATGGATTTCACCTCACTGTCAACTGAAGAAATGATATGGTTAGGGATTGGATTTTCTGGGCAAAGTCTGTTCTTCTCTCGATGGCTGTTACAGTGGTTTGTCTCTGAAAGAAAAGCTGAAAGCCAAATTCCTGTGTCCTTTTGGTATATGAGCTTGATTGGAAGTGTCATCGTGTTGGCCTATGCCCTGCATCGAGTGGATCCGGTCTTTATCGCAGGACAAAGCGTGGGAACTTTGGTGTACGTTCGAAACCTGATCTTGATTCATCGCACACAAAAACGGGCTAAGAGTGGATAATCCTTCCTCGCCGTCTTCTCCTCGCTTTCAGTCATTCTCAGTATTCCAATCGCCTTTGAGCCACCTAGCTGTTTTGCTTGTGCTGGGATTGTGGTTGTTTGGTCTAGAGGGTGGATGGTTATCCGGTTTGGACATAGGTGGGTTAGGCCTGACTGACCGTGACGAAGGCAGCAACGCCGAAGCTGCCAGAGAAATGCTGGAAACAGGCGATTGGATTTCGCCGACACTCAATTATGAACCGCGCTTTGCAAAACCCGCATTTGTGTACTGGTTGATTAGCGGATCTTATACCCTATTCGGAATCAATGAATTTGCCGCTCGATTTCCCTCAGCATTCTCAGGTCTCTGTGTGCTGTTGTTGCAATATGCGTTTGTCTATCGATGGCTTGGTGCGCCTCTGGCCTTCTTATCGTCGATCATGCTGTTGCTCAATATGGAATTTTTGGCCATCAATCGCCTGGTGCTGACTGACCCGGAGCTTGTCGTCTTTACCACATTGGCCGGCTATAGTTTTTGGCAAGGGCTACAAGCTTCCACGAAAACCAGTCGATGGTGGTTTGCCTCCTTCTACTTGGCCATGGGATTCGGGATGCTGGTCAAGGGGCCAGTTGGCATTATCATTCCGCTGGTTGGAGTCATTCCCTTTCTTATGCTCACGCGACAATGGAAATCTTTTTGGCAAAAAGGATTCCCGCTACTGGGCACGGGGCTTGTTCTCTTGGTGGCTGCTCCCTGGTATGTGGTCATGTTTCAAATTCATGGTGAGGCATATTGGGCAGCGGCACAGGCCAACACCACAGGTAGGTTCATGAGTCCGATGGAAGGACATGGAGGCACGCTTCTCTTTTATGTGCCCATCTTGCTGCTGGGGTTTTTCCCATGGAGTGCATTCCTACCGTCAGTGCTCTATCAATCGATAAAACAGTGGAAAGCGTATTGGCATGGACAGACATTCGCCACTCCAGAAAAAAACTTGGAATTTTTCTTGAGTGTGTGGGTCGTGGGATTGTTAATCTTCTTTACCCTCTCGGCCACAAGGTTGCCGCATTATATTTATCCGCTGTTTCCGGCCTCTGCCCTTTTGGTAGCTTTATGGTGGAAAAGATTTCAAGACATGGTCTCTCTACCGGACTGGCGAATCCCTCGTCGTCTTCTCCTTGGGGTTGGATATGTGTTGGGGATTGCCATCATCTTAGGCCCCGCAATTTTTCATCAATTCCTCAAGCAGATTTCCGAGGAGTTTCCGGCTGCCGTGCATGTGGATTTTGGGTGGCTCCCTACCATGATGGGATTAGTCATCATATTCGGAACGATGGGTATCCGACATTGTCTGGATTCAGAGACAAAGCGATCGTGGGCGGTGGGAGTAGCAGGTGTCATGATCATGATGGTTGGTGTGTTTGCGGTGAAAGGGGCTCTTCCGGTGTATCACATGTATTTCATCGAACCTCCCCAGCAATTAGCGGCGATTGCCGGGTACAATCTTGGGAAAGACGATCGGTTATTGCAAGTAGGAAGAAAACGACCATCCCTCAGTTTTTATTCCCAACGAAAAGTATATTTTCTGGGACCGAGAGATGAGAAAGAATGGCAGATTCACCTGGCGGCTTCAGGCAAGAAAATGATTATTCTCCAAACTCCTCTCCGTCGCGACATTCCAGAAGCCGTGTCCGATTGGGCGGTCGTCCTCGAACACCGTGGCTTCTCCCTCCTCTCCAGCGAACCGCTGTTGTAAGAGGACTTCCTTGACTTATCTCGTTGATTGACCAAGAATTGTTGTGCACTCGGGACGCAGTTCTCTGGTCGACTCTTTTGTTTCTAAAAACCAAGGAGGACAGATGTCACAAATATCCGTTACCTTCCACAAGTTAATTCAGGATTCGCAAGATTTTGGAAGCGACGATGAGCACATGGTATCTCGTGTGTTCTTCACAATTGAAGTTAACGACAAATCATATCCTGCTGTGTACTGCGACTTGAAGCAGACTGTAGGAAGTGATTTCGAGTCTGGGCCGATTGAAGTAGGGACCCCACAAGGTGTTAAGTATTCTGGCTCGTTTAACTATTAACCCGGCAATTAAATATAGTGCACTTAGGCGGCATACGCAATCTTCGGATGGAGTCAAGCCCAAAGTTAGTTGAAATTCTCCACGGCTTCCGGGTTCATGTTACGCAACCTTCTTTGGCACGGTCTTATCAATGTTCAAGTCTCGTCGCAGCGCCTCACGGAGCTTGGGTAAGTGCCGATACCCTTTGACCTTCCGCAGCCGTGGCTCAATGTCCAGCAGCGCCGTGGCCAACCACCGTTGCCGCTGATTCGAGTTCGTCCAGCGATCCACTTTGGCACAGCGCTCTTCCACCAAAGCGTTGATGGATTCCAGACAATTCGTGGTCTTGAAGGACAAGCCCAAGAGAGCAAAGACTCCTAGCCGATGCAAGGTCAACGTTTCCTCCAGACCTTCCGCTAAGCTCCGCGCCGCCGATTGATTGCGGTCCTCTAGTTCTGTCTGCAAGCGCGTGAGCGCGGCTCTGGCTTCCGCATAGGTTGGACGCTGATACGCCCGTTGGAGCCGTCGGCGCCAGGTGGCCTGGTCGCCTTTCGGCAAATGCCTGACGACATTCTCCCGTTTGTGCCACTGGCATCGCTGGACCAGGGCGGAAGTCCCAAAAGCCTGTCGCACGGCCGCTCGCAGACCTTTCCCTCCATCAATGATGAACAAGAGTCCCTGAGAACTGGTGAGGCCTCGCTCCTCCAACTCCTGGAGAAAGGGCGTGAGCACTTGCTCATTTTCAGTGCCCGTTTCCACAAACCCCAGGACCTGTTTCTCACCTGTGAGCGTAATCCCGACGGCCACCACCATCGTCATATCGGCAAAAGTCTTTCCATCGAGAAAGATGGCAAGAATATCCAGCTCGCTCAAGTCGCGTTCCTGCAATCCCTTGAGCTGCTTGGCACTGGCGTGCGTAAAGCGCCGCGACACCGTTGAACTCGACAAGCCAATGGCTCCAGGAACCGCGGCCGCGGCCGCCTCATAGTTTCGGCAGGAAATCCCATACAGCACCCGTTTGAGGAGGATCTCATCCAGCTTGCCTGTCCCATGGAGGTGCGCCAAGCTCTCTAAGGGGATCTCGCCACCAGCCACATGCTGGACGCGAGGAATCTTGAACGGATGCCGTTGCCCCGCCAGCCGGACACTCCCGGGATTACTCCCATGCCGGCGGCCGGGTAGGCGAGCCGCCTTCCGTGTATACCGAGCTCCGGCCAACGTACACACCTCGTCCTCTAAGAGTTCGTGAATTCGCATCAGACCCAAGGGGATGAGGGCCTGAATGCATTCCACCTTGCTGTTCACATCAAAGTCCGAATACTGCTCGGCCCGAATCACCCGCACTGGCCCCAAGCGTTTGGCCTTCTTGCTTCGTCTCTTGATTTCCGCAATACTGCTCATGAAGTGGCTCCTTTGTTCTGTTGATGAGATGTCGATTCTTTGTCGAACGCCATCTCACCACAGGTGGGGGAGCCGCTTCAAATTTCAACTAACATTAGCACACACTCAACTCTTGTTTCCCCGTTTCTTAAGAAAATGCAAGGGTTTTTCCGATTCTATTGAGTCTATAGATTCTATAATTTCCATCTGTTGCGATATTTTCTATCACAAATCTATCACACCGCAACGGATTCCTTGTCCCTTCTCTATATTCATCTGCATTAAAAAACTTAAAAATTTTAGATGCCGGAAGGCGGGATAAGTTTTTTGACCATACGGGGAAGTTTGACGAGCCTCACGCCTGCCGCTTTGATTGTCTCCCGAAAGGCGGCGCAGAACTTGGTATCACGGTCGTGGATCACCTGGTGATCTGGGGTCAGGAAGCCCCACTCCTCCATGGTCAAATTCCGAGCCATCTGCGTCATCCATGGCCCATCGGGGTTCGGAGTCATGCCGGCAAT
>QIDY01000032.1 GCA_003228495.1 Nitrospirota bacterium | reverse complement strand
CGCCAAGTCATCGGGTTGGCGTTGTTCCGGCTTCAGGTTGTCCGGAAATTGCGCAATGATTCGGCCCGCCAACGAAATATCTTTGGTGCCGACGTTCACGCCTGCCGTTTTAGCAAACGATTGGATAATCGGCAAAAACGATCCACTCGCCAACTCCGGCGCTTCATCCACTTTCGTGTAAATAATATCTGGTTGTGCCGACATGATTTCCCCTTCCTTAATTAAATTTTCACTATTACAAAAGATACCGAAACAGCGTGACAGACAGTTGGTCACATCCAACAGGTTTCACCAGAAAACTTTGGGCTCCCCGGTCACACAGCCGCCTGGCCAAGGCCGGAGTCATCACATCGCTCATAATGACCACCGGAAGCATGGGAGCGAGGTGTTTTATCTCATGCAGGGTATTTGCTTTTCCCATCTGGGCCAGATCAAAGTCCAAATCCAACAGGACCAGATCCACACGGCGGCGCCTGATCACCTTCATGACTTCCGATGCAGAAGCCGCCGGGACCGCCACACAATTCAATTTCTCTACCACACTGCACACCAAGGTACG
This sequence comes from Nitrospirota bacterium, assembly GCA_003228495.1. Lineage (GTDB taxonomy): Bacteria > Nitrospirota > Nitrospiria > Nitrospirales > UBA8639 > Nitrospira_E. The sequence goes on along the minus strand of QIDY01000032.1, from coordinate 15,838 downwards.
GCTCTCAACATTTGCTTCCGCCACGACGACTTCACGCGGTTTTGGTCTCTGTATTCGGCGGGCCATGGCTCGCCCCTTTTTCTTGCCTAGCACCTCTCCTCCCAAACAGAGGACTTTTCTCATACTCTGATGACAATTAAAAATCGAAGCGAGCGATCCCTGCCTTGGAAAGGACTACCCACCGTTCAAGATTGAATGGCTTTAGTCATAATGCGTGACTTATATCATGAGGCTTAAAACAGAAAAAATAGATAATTCAACCGTGACACATCGAATATTTCGATGTATGATGCCGGGCATGGAGTGGCTCAACTATCATCACCTGCTCTATTTTTGGGTGGTCGCCCGAGAAGGAAGTATCGCCAAAGCCTGCGAGGAACTCCGGTTGGCTCAGCCCACCATCAGCGGCCAGCTTCGCGTGCTGGAGGATGTGCGGGGAAAAATTGTTTACACGAGTGGGGCGTGGGTTGATCCTTACAGAAGTCGGCCAAGTGGTCTTTCGCTATGCGGAAGAAATTTTTTCGCTCGGGAAAGAAATGACGGAGGTTGTGAAGGGTCGGCAACCAGGCCGTCCTCTCCGATTAGTGGTCGGGGTCACCGAGGTCGTTCCGAAGTTGGTAACCTACCGGCTCTTGGAACCCGCACTAAATGGGCCTGACCCCGTTCAGCTCGTTTGTTGGGAAGGAAAGCTGGATCGGTTGCTGGCGGAGCTGGCGGTGCATGGATTGGATGTGGTGCTCGCGGACGCGCCCGTGCCGTCAATTCTCCGAGTCCAGGCATACAGCCATCTGCTTGCCGAGTCGGAGGTCTCGTTGTTTGCCATCCCCAAAATGGCATCGAAGTATCGTCGGCGCTTCCCCAAATCCCTCAATGGAGCCCCTTTTCTTCTGCCGACCGACAATACTGTGCTGCGTCGATCATTGGAGCAGTGGTTTGACACCGAAGGAATTCGTCCTGCGAATGCGGGAGAATTCGAGGACAGTGCCCTGATCAAAGCCTTTGGCCAAGCAGGGTGCGGCATTTTTGCCATCCCCACGCTCATAGAAGCGGAGGTCCGGCGTCAGTATCGGGTTCAGCTCATTGGACATATCCCATCCATTCACGAACGGTTTTATGCTATTTCGGTGGAGCGGAAGCTCCAGCATCCCGCAGTAGTGGCGATTTCAAAAGCCGCCAAACAATCCACGAGTAAGTAAATAATCCCGCCTGCAGAGTGTCGGCGTTGAGCCGCACCGGTGGTGGTGGCTCAACGCGGCTTCACTTAGCTTGCTGTCCAAAAACCTGGGCCGATTTCTCATAATAGTTTTTCCGAAGGTTTTTCAGGGCAACTTCTACTTCCGGGTCTGTAAGGCCCATATGAAGCAATGCAGCGCGGGCAAGTTCTGCGCTGGCCTCAAGGGTCTCTGAAACGGTAAAGTGCGCACCAAGTGCTCTAAGGTCACGGCACTTAATAATGTCATGCCCACGCGCAAAAACAGGAATATCTGGAAAGGCAGAATGAAGAGAGGATACAACTCGCTCTGTCGCCTCCAGGTCATCAATTGAAACGATCACAAGAGGGGCATCGGCAACCCCGACCGCTCTTAAAACTTCGGGTCGTTGCGCATCTCCGAAATACACAGATTTACCTTCTGCACGTTCACGATCCACAAGAGATGCATCGCTGTCGATGGCGACATAAGGCACCATCATTAACTCCATGATATAGCCGATCCTATGACCCATTCGTCCAAAACCGGCAAGGATGACAGGTTTGGCATCTTGCTCTGTCCTGCCAATATCAACATCGGGTATTGTTGCGTTACTTTTACGAGAAGCCGAAAATATCCGGTAAGCTAATTTCTCTAGCGCTGGGGTGGCCAGCATGCTCAGCAGGACCACAATAAGAAGATGTTGGAATAAAATTTCATCTAAAAGCCCCATCCCTTTCGCTAATGCGAACAGCACCAATGCGAATTCACCACTTTGAGCTAAGAGTAAGGCTACCGAAATGGCTGCTTTTCCCTGTATGCCAAACATACGTGACAAAGGCCAAAGAGTGATGAATTTGACAGCCATTAACACGACCACAACAACTAACAATACAAGAGGATTATCTAAAAAGAGGTTGAGATTTAAGGACATACCCATTGACATAAAAAACAACCCAAGCAACAAACCCCGAAAAGGCTGGATCTCGGCGATAATCTGATGGCGATACGATGAGTCGGCAATCAAGAGTCCAGCAATAAATGCTCCCATAGCCATCGATAGGCCAATGCTCTCCATGGTTTGTGCAGAGCCCAATACCAACAGTAAAGCCGATGCGGTAAATATTTCGGGGGAACCAAACCGGACAAGTCTATTCAGTATGGGGTTCAAAATATGTCGGGCTGCGATAACAATGAGTACGAGAATGATGAGTGCCTCACCTAATGCAAGAAAGACATCTTCTGCTACTGTTAACTCCGGTGCGGCCATCAATGAAACAAAAGCCAGCAGTGGGACCACCGCCAGGTCTTGCAACAGTAATACAGCAACAGAAGGTCTTCCGTATTCTGAAGAAAGCCCCTTCCTTTCCGTTAGGAGTTGAAGAACAAAAGCTGTGGAGGATAGGGCTAACGCCGATCCTATTAAAAGAGAAATTTTCCACGAAGAATTAAGGATTTCATGGACTATTATCGTTATCACACCCCCGGTTATGAGAACCTGAAGCGATCCAAGTCCTAACACCAACCTCTTCATCTTCCAAAGACGGGATGGGTTAATTTCTATCCCGATCACAAACAACAGAAGAACGACGCCTAACTCAGCAAGGTGCGCAATCTCATCGTAATTCTGAATATATCCCAAGCCTGATGGTCCTAATACTACCCCCGCGACTAAAAACCCCGGTATTGCCCCAAGACCTAAGGATTGAAACACCGGTACAGCAATGACTGCCGCAGATAACAGAATGATCGTATCAGTCAAATATTCCATATTCACAGATAGGTTCTCATCTCTTGCTTAACAGTATGACAATACCCGGTCAGTTGCCCTCACCCATGGGCTTCTGTGTACAGACGATCGTCGTAGCGCCTGTAGAACGACTTCATAATCAAGGGCGACCCCCAATCGATCTCGCGCAGCGTGAGGGAAAGTCCCACAAACACGAAAAATATCGGCGCAAACAGATGGTCAATGTGCTTCATCTGATCCTGGTTGCGATGCCTGAACCATCCATGGTGGGAAAATTTTGCATCCTCCGTATTATTTTCGTCCGGTTCAGCGTTTTGCAGTTTTAGGTTGATGGACCTTTCGCACCACCACCACCGAACCCGGTGCGTGGCGAGTCACTTTATTGGACACACTTCCCAAAAGGAAGCGCCGCAGCCCTGTCAGTCCCCTTGATCCCATCACAACGAGATCCGCTCGGGTTCGTTTGGCGGCTTTGAGAATCTCTTCGGCTTCGTGGCCAAAGGCAAGATTCTCCACAATCTTGAGTTCCCGTCGCTTCAAAGCCTTTCGGGTTGTCTCCAACAGTTTCGCTCCTTCTCGGCCACGCACTTTCAAAAGGTCTTCCGCTAATTTCCTAAATGTGGCAGGCTGGATGCCGTCTGTGGTAACAAGTTGTGCTGTTTGATGCACCTTTTTCCTCACCACATAAAGAAGGGTCAGCACCGTGGAGGCGGGGAAGCCTAACTTTTCTACAAACTTGATGGCTTCTTTGGCATCAGACGACCCATCGGTGGCAATCAGAATGTGCAGACCTTTCGTGGATTTCTTGGGCCGAGTTTTTCCCCGCACGACCAACACGGAACAAGGCGCCTCATTCAACACCCACTCGCTCACGCTTCCGAGCAGAAAACTTGAAATTTTTGAGCGACGCCTCGTCCCGAGTATCACAAGATCGATGTGATACTCGGTAATGATTCGCAGAATTTCCGCTCCCGGGGCTCCGTCCGTGACGAAAGAATGAACCGCGAGGCTTGGTTTCAGGAACGCGTGCTCCATCTGACTGAGAACGTGTCGCATCTTGGCGGCCGCGGCTGCACGACTCATTTTGATTTGTTCCACGATGTGTAAGGAACGACCTGCTGTTCCCAAACGAAGCCATTCATCGAGTGCGTTGACATGGAGAAGGTATAGATCAGAATCCGTTGGAAGCTGGATTCGCGAGAGAAATTGCGCGGCGGCTCTGAAATCACACGATTCATCCACAGCAAGCAACACGTTCATAAATATACCCCTTTTCTATGCTTTTCAATCGATTGGAGATGGACAAGACCAGATGCGAGCCCCTGAACCTGTTGCGTCCCTTCCGTTGCCTGTGTACTGCCGATAGTTGTCGTCCAACTTGCTAGACATGGCGATCCGATCTGATGTCAATTGACTCACCGTCACCAAGATCTTAGGAATTGTCTCAGGGAGATCATGTGGCACCATGAGGGGTCACTCTGTTGTCCCTTTTGCCGGCTTCCGAACCACCAGCACTGAACATTGTGCGTGGCGAACGACCTTGTGTGATACGCCTCCTAACATCATGAGTCGTCTGAGTCCCGTTACTCCCTTTGACCCTACGACGATGAGATCTGCTCGGACATCGTGAGCGGCTTTAAGGATTTCATCTGCCGCGTGGCCCTCGGTTATCTTGGTCTCGACTTCAAACCCTTCCCCCATCAGGTCACATCGAGTGTTCTCCAGAAGCTGCGCGCCCGCTTGCTGACCAGTCCGGCTGCAATCCGCCGCAAATTTTGTCGCGTCCATATGACCCGACACCCACGCCAAGGTGATCAGGGCAGTCGGCTTTTCCACAACATGAAGGATGGTGAGGCGCGATGAGCTTGGAAGATGTAAAGTCTTGAGGAAGGCGAGCGCATTCCAGGAATCCGGCGATCCATCCATGGCCAGAAGAACGTGCATACCACGGGAGCTCGTTGCGGCGTCCCATCGAGGCCAGCCGCGTACGATTAACACGGAACACGAGACATCGTGGAGCACCCACTCGCTCACGCTGCCGAGAAGAAACCGTTTCATCCCTGACAGTCCTTTGCTCCCCAATGCCACAAGGTCAATCTGTCGCTGCTCCACAGCCGTGAGAATCTGGGGTGCAGGCATCCCTTCAACAACCTCGGGATGAACCTCCAGCCCCCGCTCGCGAAACGAGGCTGCCCGACGATTGACCAACTGACGGGCTTTTGCCATGGTCTTCTGCCGCATGTTGGAAAGTTCTTCTCTCAATTGCCCAAACATACGGGGAAAATGATCTGGTCCTTCCAGCTCTGCTTGCGTTTCTTCCACGTAAAGCAGATACAATTTAGAGCGAGCCGGAAGCCGAAGTGCCTCCACGAACTTGGTAGCCGCCGAAGAATTCCGTGACTGATCCACTGCCAGTAATACGTTCATGGATAGACTCCTTTTTTACTCATAGGGAAGAGAAATTCTAGCTATGTGGACTCCCTTTCGACCTGCCACCTTGCCCCCTTCAGCAAGCGACACCCCATGTTGCCTGTAACCTTAGGGCTTAGGGAAGGAAGGTGCTTTTCCCCACAGTCTGTTACGTTATGTCTTCAGCTTTCGTCGAAACCATTTCTCCAGCTCCACGATAAAATAGCTTCCCAGCCCAATGCCGACGATCGGTATCCATGTTTCCCAATCGATTGGAGCGGTATGAAACAGGAAATTCATCGCAGGGGCATAGGTGAACAGGAGTTGAAGAACAACCATCGTGAGCACACCCCAGGTGACCCAGGGATTACTGAATAGGCCAAGCTGAAACATCGATCGTTCCAACGAGCGGCAGTTGAAGAGATAAAACAACTCCACGATCACAAAGACATTGACGGCCACAGTCCGAGCTTCCTCCAGGGTGCCCCCTTTGGCCTGAACCCAAAGAAACATGCCGAACGCACCACCAAGGAGCAGCGCTCCCACAAGAAGAATCCGCCATACCAACTCGCCGGTGAGCAATGGCTGTTGAGGATCTCTCGGACGCCGCTGCATAATCCCTGCTTCTTTCGGCTCAAAGGCCAGCATAAGCCCCAGCGCCACGGCCGTGGTCATATTGATCCAGAGAATCTGCACCGGCAGAATCGGCAGGGCCAATCCGGCGCCAATGGCTGCCAGGATTACCAGCCCTTCACCCAAATTGGTTGGAAGGGTCCAGATGATAAATTTGGTCAAGTTGTCAAAGACCCCACGGCCTTCTTCCACTGCGGCCTCAATCGACGCGAAATTATCATTGGTCAAGATCATATCCGCCGCTTCTTTGGCCACTTCAGTCCCCCCTCGGCCCATCGCCACGCCGATATCGGCTTGTTTGAGTGCTGGGGCATCATTGACCCCATCCCCGGTCATCGCAACGATGTGCCCTCGGGCTTGTAGGGCTTCGACCAATCGCAGTTTCTGTTCCGGCGCGACGCGTGCAAACACTACGGTCTGATCCGCTTCCTCCGGCAACTGGGTCACTGGGCACACAGCCAAGTCAGGCCCTGTCATGATTCTTGGTGCCCCTCCATGCGGGACTGCTGCCCAGCCAAGTCCGATCTCCTGGGCAATGGCCTTCGCCGTGACGGCGTGGTCACCGGTAATCATTTTGACAGCCAACCCTGCATTCTGACAGGCTTGCACCGCACGGATGGCCTCGGGGCGCGGAGGGTCCATCATGCCTTGCAGGCCAAGCCAGGTCAGTCCCGACGGGAGCCGGTCATGGTTTATCGTCTCGGTCTGGCATGGGACACACACTCGAGCAAACCCCAAAAGGCGTAGGCCGCGTTCACCGAGGCTCTGGGCGTAACGGTGGATTGTGTCGGTGTCACAAGGCCGTTCTCTCCCGTCCGGGTCCAATTCCTGAGTACACAAACTCAACACCTTTTCCATGGCACCTTTAATGTAGATGACCTTCGAGGAGTCATCAGTCCCATGGTGAAGGGTGGCCATATACTGCCGTTGGGATTCGAATGGGATGACATCAACGCGAGGAGAGTGTTCAGATACTTTCTTCACCTCGAGCCCACCCTTGCACGCAGCCACGAGTAACGCGCCTTCGGTGGGGTCCCCCACAATCATCCACTGATGATCCCGCTCGACCAATTGTGAGTCATTGCAGAGCATCCCAGCCATAAGACACTGCTTCAGTGCTGGAGCTTCTCCAAGGTCAATAGCCTTCCCATCTCGCAAGATGGCTCCGACCGGGTCATACCCTGTCCCGCTCACTTCAAACTCTTGACCCCCGGCCACAATCGCCTGGACGGTCATCTGGTTTTCCGTCAGCGTGCCCGTTTTATCTGAACAGATCACCGTGGTGCTCCCCAAGGTTTCCACTGCGGGGAGTTTGCGTATGATCACATGCCGCTTCGCCATACGATTCACGCCTATGGCCAACGTAATCGTCACGGCGGCAGGGAGTCCTTCAGGAATGGCCCCTACCGCCAAAGCTACAGCGGCCATGAACATCTCGACGCCCGCCTGCCCCCGCCACATCCCAATGCCGAAAGTGACCGCGGCTAATCCCAAAATGACCACAGTCAGGATCTGGCTAAAGTGTGCAATCTTTTTCGTCAGCGGGGTGGCGATATCGGCTGCACTGCCTATGAGCTGATGAATGCGGCCGATTTCGGTGACGGCCCCGGTGCCCACAGCCACGCCTACTCCTTGGCCATAGGTCACCAGCGTCCCGGAGTAGGCCAAGTTGCGACGATCCGCTAGCACGGTATCAGACGGTAGCAGCAATTCCTCTTTGACGACCGGGAGGGATTCTCCGGTTAAGGCCGATTCATCAACCTGCAATTCACGGATGGAAATCAGGCGCAGATCGGCCGGTACCTTATCGCCGGACTGCACGAGGACGACATCGCCCGGAACCACGTCGGATGAAGAAATTTGGTGTTTTTCTCCTTCACGCACGACCGTGGCTTCCGTTTTAACCATCGACATTAAGGCTTCCAACGCGCGCTCCGCGCGGGACTCCTGAATGAATCCCACGATGGCATTCACCAGCACGACCCCGAAAATCACGCTGGCGTCCACCCATTCACCTAAGAGGGCCGTGATGACCGTGGCGGCCAAGAGGATGTAAATCAGGGGATGGTGGCATTGCAGCAAGAATCGGATCAACGGACCATGCCGACGAATCAGCGGCAGCACATTCGGTCCAAACCGCTGAAGCCGTCGCGTAGCCTCATCTTGGGTCAGGCCCCGCGATGCATCCGTCTCCAAGAGCAGGAGCACTTCATGAACAGGTAACTGGTGTGTGTCGTGATTACCCTGATTTTCCATCACTACAATTCATTCTTGGGGAGTTGTCCTCAAACCGGTTCCCCATTAGAATTTCTCCATATTCTTCTGATCTACCAACTGGTTAAGCACAAAATAAGACCGGCCACAAACACCTTGCCATCGGCAAAGGAAGTTTCGTCAATTACAAGGGCCTCAGCCTCTATCCGTGGGCAGCTATACCGCATCAACGTGAAGAAGCAATAACTCACCTTTCATGTGAGGATGCAGGTCACATTGGAACGGATAGTCCCCAGGCCGATCGACTTGAAACCGCAAGTGGGCGGTCTTTCCTGGACCAATATACAGGCCCTCGATGCCTTTCCCATAGATCTGAACCCCGTTTGCGTCTGTCCGGATTAGATGGTTATGAAACAATTCCGAGGTGAAGCCGTGGCGAATGCCATCTTCATTCTTGATGGTGAGAACAATCAAGGCACCCTCCGGCGGTGGAACCCATTTGGTCATGATATATTGAGAGTCACGGATGGTCAGCTTGATTTCTACCTCAATGGCGTGAACCGAGTCTGCAAACCCGCCACTCAGGCCCAAAAGAGAGGATGTCATCACCAGGAACAGAATCCCCCATCGCGTATGTCGAATGATCATCGGGCATCTCCTTTCACACATGGCTACGGAATGGATTAATAATTCTGAAAGTTCAACACCAACAACTTGGGTTCGGTCATCTCTTGCATGGCGTAGCGCAGACCTTCTAGCCCAATCCCGGAATCCATCACTCCGCCAAAGGGCATATGCTTGGCACGGAAGGTCGGGATTTCATTGGCGAGCACGGCGCCAAAGCGCTACTCAAACGCTCTCAGCTTTTTGTAAGCGGTGGCTGAAGCGACCGTACAAACCCTTCATAGCGAATGGCGACAAGACGGTTGTCAAAGCGATCACGATAATCATACCGGCATAAATCTCATTGTTAAGGATACCGCTTTCCCGTCCCAATTCGGCGAAGATGAGTCCCACTTCCCCGCGCGGGATCATGGCGGTGCCAATGATCCAACGGGTTGGCCACGGTTCCCGGATGAGCCAGGGACCCGCCAATTTACCGACAATCGCCACAATCATTAGCGCCATTGAAAAAACCCAAATGAAGGGGGAACTCCAATCGATCTCGCGCAGGTTCAATGACAGGCCGACCATGACAAAGAAAATTGGCGTGAACAAATGGATGATCGGCTTCATTTCCGTTTCAATGTACTCGGCGAAGGATGGGTCTGCATGCAAGGCCGTGCCAAAAGGCAAAAAGAAACGCCTCGATAAAGCCAGACCTGCCGCGAAACCACCGAGCAACTCCGGTGCCCCCATAGAATGAGCCAGCCAGGCAAAGAATAGCACCAGGGAAACGATCGTCGTGGGAATCAGGCCGGGAATCTCTGTGGCGGTGTTGATGTGCTTGATGATAGCGGACATCAGCTTGGCCGCCACCGGGGCTAAAATAAAGAAGGTCGCCACGAACATAATGACTTTGCCGACATTGCCCAGAGTCACACCGCCGCCAATGGAGAATTCATACAGTAGGGCCAGCAGAACGACGCCCATCACATCATCCAGAATCGCTGCACCCAGTATGATCTGTCCCTCCGGGGCGTGGTGGCGTTTGAGGTCAGTGAGTACACGAGCGGTGATTCCAATACTGGTCGCTGTGAGTGTCCCGCCAATAAATAGCGATACAAGCAACGAGAGACCGAATACCCAATATCCTAGGCTGAACCCCAGCAAACACGGCAAACCGAAACCTGCCAGGGCCACCACTAAAGACTTAGGTCCTGCCCGCGCCAATTGCCTGGGATCGGTCCCCAAGCCTACCTCGAACAGGAGCAGGATGATACCGATTTCCGCCATGAGCTTGATTGCTTCGATGGGCTCGATCCAGCCCAGTAGACTCGGCCCTAGTACCACTCCCGCCAATAACTCGCCTATGACAGAGGGTGCTTTGAGCCTCGCAGCCAGCTCCGCGAATACACGCGCGGTTAAAAGAATAATAAGCAGGATAAGAAAAAAGTCATGGCTTTGCATGGAGGTTCCCTAAGCTCAATCTGCGATAACCAGAGATCATCGGCATTCTTACTCTGATCAAAAATAATATTCAGTCTGTGGCAAATAGCGTGAATTCAACTTGCTCGTGCAACTCCATGTTTTGGTTGAAGGGGCAAGCTGTAGTAGTGTCTTGGCTTCTTTTTCCGGCCAGTCAGAGAAGGACTAATGAGAATGTACACACAGCTCACCCAGACCCGACGCTATCAGATCCAGGCCTTATGAAAAACGAGGAACCGCTATACGAAGATTGCCACGTGATTGGCGTCCACACATACGCTATCTGCCGCGAAGTGCGACGGCATCATGGGTTGCGGGGGTGGCGCCCACACAAGCCATCGTCTCCTTGATCGAGCACAAGTCACGCTGTCGTACCGTCATGACCAAACTCAATAATCGCCCACGAAAATCTCTGGCCTTTGGAACCCCGAATCAGGTATGTTCCGGCATCAACCTTAATATGTTGGGATTCCGAGTGCCTGATGAAAAACGGCCAGACGAAAGGAGAATTAGAAGCGGCTATTCGGAATGCGATCATTAAGTTTGAGCGGGAATTTATGGGGCGAGGCCCGGAGGATGTCAAAGCGTTTATTCTGAAAGACCTGGTTCTCGTCAGGCTCAAGGGCGTTCTGACCCCTGCAGAGCGCCAGCTAGCGAAAAATGCGGATGGCATCGAAATGGTCAAAGCCATGCGTCAGAATCTCATTTCACAAGGTCGGGGGAAGCTTTCCCAGCAGCTGAGTGAAATCACCGGAGTAACCGTCTCGGCGCTCTTCACCGATATCGACACCAAAATTGGGGAACGGGTAATTGTGTTCGCTCTTGACCAAGATTTGGAATTCAATTGTGAATAGTCCCTCATCTTCCTGCTTATCCTACCAAGGTCTGGCTTAGGGTTCGCAAAACAATACATTCCCATTTTCGCATCCCATCTTCAGGCCAGCTTAGTCCGATTTTCACTCGCCCAATCCTCAACGTCGGCCATGCGACGCCAACGGTTGTGCTCCCTCAGATTGACCCAACCTGACATAAATCTGGGCGCGAATTCTGGGAAAGTATTGTTTCGCGAACCCTTAGCCCCTGGGTCTCTTCCTTCCTGCTTCTGGATGATTCGAGAGAGGTTGATGCTGTTCCAAGCCTGTAATGACCAAAGTGGAATTCTTTTCTTTAAATTCTTTTTCCATCTCATGGAGTTTGGCCATCGTCGTATGATCCACTAGAAAGGTCTCTGACAAATCAAGGACGACATGGGATTCACTCGCGAGACCATCCAACGTTTTTTTCAAAGCAATCCATGTACTAAAAATGGCGGAATCTTTGACCTTCACGGTTACCGCATGGCCTTCATCCCGTTCCACCAGTATTTGAGGTTTAAACAGTGAGAGCATGGGCGCACCATTTTTCAGGTGCAACGCCATGTTGACACCGATTCCGATGGCAATGCCCATCAATAAATCTGTCGCAAGGACACCAATGATGGTGGACACAAAAATAATTAACTGCTCACGTCCGACATGATACATGTGGATAAATTCTTGTGGTGACGCAAGACGATAGCCGATAAAGACCAACATCGCACCCAAGGCCGCTAATGGAATCTGATTGATCAACCCGGGGATTAACGCCACAAAGAGTAGGAGAAACATCCCATGAAACATGTTGGCAAAACGCGTTCGAGCGCCGTTATCAATGTTGGCCTTGCTTCGGACAATTTCTGAGATCATAGGAAGCCCGCCGACAAAAGCCGAAAGGGTATTTCCCACCCCAACGGCCAAAATATCCCGGTCCTGGTCGGTCTTCCTCTTCCAAGGATCAATTCCATCGATCGCCTTGGCACTTAATAGGGATTCGACGCTACCAATCAAGGCAAACATGACGACATATTTCCATCCTGTCGTGGTCAGTAATCCGGAGAAATCTGGAAAGGTCAACGCACTGAACATATTTTCGTGTACAGCCACGAGGAAATTTTTCCCAAGAGGATATTCTTGCCCATTGAATGAATAAATCTGTTCCTGACTTAAGTTGAAATACATCCCTAACGGCACAGTTACCATGAGCACGATCATGGGCGCCGGGATAACCTTGAGTCGAGGATTCTTAATCAACGGGTAGCTGAACATAATGAGGAGACTGATGATCCCGATAAGCCCCACAATAGGGTTCATATCCATTATGAACTGCGGGATTTTGGCTATAAGCTCCAGGGGCTTTCCCTCCGAACTGAGGCCCATCGCAATCGGAAACGTCTTGGCCATAATGATGATGCCAATGGCAGCCAATAACCCATGCACCGCAGAACTAGGAAAAAACTCTCCTAAGATTCCAGCACGAAACGCCCCAAACAACATTTGGATAATGCCTGCCACCACGCCCACGCCCAAAGCCAACTGGTAAGCCTGGAAATCAGCAGCGGGGTCTTTCCCTCCCGTAAAACCAAATTCCGTGACGCAGCCGATTGCAATAACAATCAGTCCAGCCGCGGGCCCTTTAATCGTGAGTTCGGAATTGCTAAAGAAGGTGGCGAACATCCCACCGATAATGGCCGTAAAAATTCCCGCAATGGCCGGATAACCACAGGCCAACGCAATTCCTAGGCAAAGGGGGAGGGCGATTAAAAACACGAGAAAACCGGAAAGCATATCTGCTCGCCAGTTCTTGGACAGATCGGAAATACTCCCCCTTGGAACTTCGGTTATATTCATTTTATTGTTGCAATGAGTGCGATGAGGATGTTGAGGTTTTTGGAGGTGCACACAATAAAAAAGCCGGTCATGGTTTCTGAATTGACATCCAGAGCCACAAACCGGCTTGCACTGAAGCCGCTCTTTAATTCCGAGTCGGCTACCCTACAATTGGGTCAAAGCATGTTATATGTGGAGAAAATCGTTGAATCCCGCAGGCTTACACTGCTGGCATCACGCCTTTCCAAAATATTGTACTAAAGCATATCAAGGAAAAAATAAGACATCAAGGAAATTCAACAAAAAATCCTTAAAGATCTAGAACTTATGAAGTTTTAATTACGTATAAATACGTCGTTAAATCTAGGGGAGAAAAACTGGGGATGAAAGGAAAAGAGAAATTCAGGTAAGGAAAGATTGCTACGCCTTTACTTCCCTTGTGGGTATTCGCTCACCGGACGCCATGCGGACCGTGACGCGGGCGCATGTGCTAGCCTGGCGCAAAAAACTGGAAATACAAGAATCCAGCCCCGCCACCATTCGGCGGAAACTTTCGGCCTTTTCATCCATGTTTGATCATCTGTGTGAGCACAACGCGGTCACCCATAACCCGGTTAAAGGCCTCAAGCGTCCGAAGGCGAATAGCAATGAAGGCACCACGCCCGCCATCAGTGATGCGGAAGCGCGAGACTTACTTGAACGGCCGGACGTGGATACGCTCAAGGGCAAACGTCCTGGCCACTCTGCTCTATCACGGGATCAGACGCGAAGAACTCTGTACATTACGAGTGAAGGATTTAGAAAGCCGTCAGGGTGTGCCGCATCTGCGGATCTTCGGCAAGGGAAGCAAGATCAGGTTTTTACCGGCACATCCGGTAGCCGGGCGGCTCATCGTGGAATATTTGGAACCAGCAGAACACGCGGAAGATAAAGACGGTCCCCTTTTCAAGCCCGTGCGCAATAACCGCAGTAAAATTTTAGACAAGGCCTTACATCCCAATGCTGTCTATTGAGAACGTTGTGCGGAAATATGGCGGGATCAGCGTGCATTCTTTAAGAGCAACAGCGGCCACGAATGCTTTGGATAATGAAGCCGATATCGCCAAGGTCCAGGAGTGGCTGGGGCATGCGAATATTTCCACCACACGCTTGTATGACCGGCGAAAGTCCAGGCCGGAAGACAGCCCGACTTTTCGGGTAAGGTATTAACTTATGGTTTGCCCAGTTTCGTGAAACAAGTTCGTAAAGAGTGAAAACTGCCATTAAGTAACTTCTGTGTTCTTGTCTCGAAGAGGTTATCCTCCTATCCAGGGTCCTTAAATAGAAAGCCCCACACCCGAAGGCATGAGGCTCTCTGTGAGAATGCATGTTGCTGTTCTATGCAGGCTGACTGGAGCCACCTAATTAAGCTTAATACACGCGGCAAACATAGTGACATCCCACGAAGCGCTATCTGGGTTTTTCACCCCGACTGTAGCAGTCCCTGATGTTGTATCTACGTCCAAATTGAACACGATAAGTGGTGCTCCAAGATGAAAGTATCCCGCACTCATGACGAAGAATCCCGCTGGACACGTAGCCACACCAGAATTCACGCCGTTGTTGGGTGGAACCGTAAAGGTAGTCTCAACCTTCAGCGTCTCCAAGCTCTGCCCACCTCCTGCTGGCCCTTGAGGTCCCTGCGGCCCGATGGGGCCTTGAATGCCTTGCGGCCCTTGGGGCCCTTGGGAACCCACGGGGCCTACCGCACCTATCGTGAGATCGTACCGATCCTTCTTACTTGGCAAAAGGCCTTTTATGACCGTGAGCAAATAATCCCCGGGATCGATAGCGGGCGGTAGCCCTGCTACGATCTCGGTGTTCGTAGGAACACCAATAATAACTAAGGGCGGAAACTGCCCCAGGGTGACCTTTAATGGATGGGCTCCCGTATTCAATTTTTTTCCTTTGATAGTGAGGGTTTCCGCATTCAGATCCACTACGACTTCCACAATTTTCAGAGGGCCGCCTCCGGAACCATGAGCGAAGTTCACCCAAGATCCGCCGAGGACTGTGATAATAGCTAGGACGCTGACTAAACTGAGCTGATGCATGATTCGCATCTTCATGAAAACCTCCTTAATTAAAGGATGGAATAAGTTAGCCCGTTCCTGGACGTTTTATTTTTTTAACTGCCCTGTTCAGAACACAGTCCACATAGCGCTTGGGTCTGGCTTTACAGCCAGGGCCAAAGATGTCCAGCCGATCAGCATGGCCAATGCAAGTAGGCTGATTAACTTTTTTGTGGTTCCTGGAGGATAATGAGTAAACAGTCATACAGCCTCTCCTTATAAAGAGAGATTGTAATAAATGTGAAGGCAGGTGTGCCTTTTGGTGAAACTGCTTTGAGGACTTCTTGTCTGTTATATCGCCAAGCCATCCATGTTCTTGCCTTTATGAGGGCTGGAGGGAGGGTCGTTAGGGATAATTTTAGCGATTATATATACATTTTCAACTTAACTTTTTGCAACATCCAGCTGTATGATCCACCTTTCCCCGGTCGAATGGGAAAATGGATTGGCAGCGTTATCCGAAGATATTAAAGGCAACCAAGATTGCCACCACCGCAATCATCGCTATATCAAAAATTGGGTCCATCATGTCCTCCTAAGAAAAAAAACTTTAATAAACCCTACAGGAAATGCAAACAGCATTCCTAAACGACCGTCATGGTATGTGAAATCATAAACTATTGGAATAATGTATTATTTCAACACATAACGATCATGAATCTCCGCTGAGAAGTCGTGACTTTTTCTAGAAAGAGCGATTTCGCTCTGTTAAAGAAGTGCGAAGACGCACACGGGTAGGTGGGTCCCTTACTCTGTCGA
>QIDY01000359.1 GCA_003228495.1 Nitrospirota bacterium | reverse complement strand
ACGGCTTAACCATTTTGCGGCCTCGTATTGAAGATAACATTAATAATTTCACCAGATTTTTAATTCTGTCTCTTCGAGGTGCCGAACAGACAGGTCGAGATAAGACGTCGTTTATCGTTTCGGCCAAGGATCGGGTTGGGGCGTTGTATGATTTGATTCGTCCTTTCTCATCCTATGGCATCAATATGACGAAAATTGAATCACGACCTACTCGCCGGAAAGTCTGGGAATATTTATTTTTCATGGATCTGGAGGGGCATCAAGACGATGACCGGGTGAAGAAAGCTTTGGATGAAGTGAAGTCACGTTGCTTGTTTCTGAAGGTCTTAGGTTCTTATCCCATTCATCAGTAACATCCGTTCGCAGCACCTTCAGCCTACCGGAATGCTTGATATGGCGTTGACCATTGC
Organism: Nitrospirota bacterium; assembly: GCA_003228495.1. Classification (GTDB taxonomy): domain Bacteria; phylum Nitrospirota; class Nitrospiria; order Nitrospirales; family UBA8639; genus Nitrospira_E. Next base: position 15,481 of record QIDY01000359.1, on the reverse strand, counting down.
CGCATTGAAACCGTATTCGCCCGGTAAACCCATTTCAGAGTTAGAGCGAGAACTGGGGATTCGAGAAGCTATTAAACTGGCTTCGAATGAAAACCCCTGGGGACCGTCTTCGAAAGCGCTTCAGGTTATTGAGCGAGCATCAGCTTCGCTCCATCGATATCCCGATGGTGGAGCGCATGATTTGCGGCAGGCATTGGCTCATAAATGGCAAGTGTCCAATGATCAGGTCCTCGTGGGGAATGGGTCTGATGAAATTATTAGCCTGCTCATCAAAACCTTTCTGGCTCCTGGGGAGGAAGCGGTTATGGCGGATCTGACGTTTGTCATGTATCGCTTGTCTGTATTATCGGCACATGGCATACCCGTCGAAGTGCCGTTGAAGAACTGGACGCATGATTTGCCAGCAATGATTGATGCCGTGACGGATCGCACCAGACTTTTCTTTGTCTGCAATCCGAATAATCCGACCGGCACGATGCTGACTGCCAAAGAGGTGGATTCAGCGCTCGCACGGCTTCCCGATCATGTCATTGTCGTGTTTGATGAGGCGTACTATGAATACGTGCGTGATGCCGAATATCCTGATAGTCTACGTTATGTTCGAGAAGAGCGACCAGTCGTGGCGCTGCGGACCTTTTCGAAGATCTACGGCCTAGCGGGTTTGCGTGTGGGTTATGGGATAACAACCACTGAGATTGCAGGCTATGTCAATCGTGTGCGTCCTCCATTTAACGTGAATAGTTTGGCGCAGGAAGCCGCACAGGCTGCGCTTTTGGATGATGAGCATGTGGCAAAAAGTCGAGCTATGAATGAAGCTGAAATGACGTTTTTAGAAGAGGGTTTGACAGCCATGGAATTCACAACGATTCCGACCCAAGCCAATTTTATTTATTTTGATGCGGGCATGGATGGCGGGTGTCTATACGACGCGTTACTTCAAGAAGGGGTGATCGTGCGCCACATTCGTGGATCGATGATTCGTGTGACCATTGGGCAACCCAAGGAAAACCGTCGGTTCTTAGAAGCGCTAAAGCATGTGGTGCCAACCTTGTCCAAGTCCGCTTGATGTGAGAATCGCATGATTATCGTTTTGAAGCCTGAAGTCACGGAACAAGATATTGAACACTTGGTGGAACGTCTTCGTTCGTTGGGTTTGAAATCGCAAATCATGAAAGGCGAGGAGCGGACGGTTGTCGGCGTCATTGGGGACGAGAGAATATTGCAAGGCCAGCCGCTGAGTGTGTTTCCTGGAGTCGAAAGCGTGACACCGATTTTGGCTCCGTGGAAATTAGTCAGTCGAGAATTTCAGCCGTATGACTCAGTGATTGAGGTGGCCGGAGTTTCAATCGGTGGGCAAAAAATTACGGTGATGGCTGGCCCCTGTGCCGTGGAAAAGTTAGAGATTACGGTCGGGATTGCGAAAGAAGTGGCCAATGCGGGCGCCACCGTTCTCCGGGGGGGCGCATATAAGCCGCGGACTTCCCCTTATTCGTTCCAGGGTTTGGGCCAGGAAGGACTGGGTTTCCTTGCTGAAGCTCGCAAGCAAACGGGATTGCCGGTTGTGAGTGAAATTCTGGATGCGCGCGATCTTGGATACTTTTTGGAACATGCGGATATCATTCAGGTTGGTGCCCGCAACATGCAAAATTTTGAATTGCTAAAAGAAGTGGGTGCCTACGATAAACCGGTGTTATTAAAGCGCGGTTTGTCGGCGACGATTAAAGAGCTTTTGTTGTCGGCGGAATATATTATGTCTCGTGGCAATCGCAATGTGATGTTGTGCGAGCGGGGCATCCGGACGTTTGAGTCTCAATATCGCAATACCCTTGATCTCAGTGCGGTGCCGACTTTGAAGGAGATGTCGCACTTGCCGGTTATCGTGGATCCCAGTCACGCCACGGGCAACTGGAAGCTTGTGGCACCGATGGCGAAGGCGGCCATTGCAGCTGGTGCCGATGGATTATTAATAGAAGTGCATTCCAATCCAGAATGTGCTTTGTGCGATGGAGAAGAATCGCTTAAGCCGGGTCGGTTCCAAACCTTAATGCATGACCTCAAAAAGGTGGCTCAGGCCGTTGGTCGCGATCTCTAATTGATCTCACCCGTTTCCAACTTCCTCGTCTCTTCTTCTAATGGCTGGTTCCCTTTCAGAAAACCTGTTTCAGCAAGTCACCATTATTGGTGTGGGATTGTTGGGTGGATCCCTCGGTCTGGTTTTAAAGGAACAAGGGCTAGCAAAAACGGTTGTCGGGATTGGACGCCGACAGACGAATCTCGAATTGGCTGTGCAGCTTGGGGCGATTGATCGTTTTACGTCGGAAGCTCATGAGGCGGTGTGCGACTCCGATTTCATCGTCTTGGCCGCACCGGTCGACACGTATATCTCTCACCTACAGCGGTGGGGGCAGAAGGTGCCTTCCGGTGCCATTGTCAGTGATGTGGGTAGCGTGAAGGGCCAGTTGGTGTTTGATATGGAGGCTGCGCTTCCGACTACGGCGAGTTTTATTGGGGCCCATCCGATTGCCGGGAAGGAAAAATCCGGTGTTGCTCATGCCACATCCAAGTTGTTTGTCGGGGCGCGTTGCATTGTCACGCCTACCCCGCAAACCAATGCTGACGCTCTGACAAAAGTTCGTGATTTGTGGGAAGCGGCAGGATCCAAGGTCTTGTCCATGGATCCCATGGTCCATGATTGGGTGCTAGGGGCCGTGAGCCATCTGCCGCATATTGCAGCGTTTTCACTCATGCATTCGTTGCAAGATTTGCAAGAGAAAACTCCGGACGCTCTGAGCTTGTTGGATTTTTCTGGCGGGGGCTTGCGCGATACCACCCGCATTGCGGCGAGTTCCCCTGAGATGTGGCGGGATATTTGTTTGGCCAATCGTGAAAATTTGGTGAATATGATTGATCAATACATCACACGGCTTCAAGGGTTTAAGCAACTGTTGAATGATCAGGATGCTTCCGGTTTAGCTAAAAATATTGAACAAGCCAAATCCTTACGAGAAGGTTTGACATGAGTCAGCTATCGAGTGCGCCAGCCACGTGCGCGCTTAGAGGGACGGTTACCGTTCCTGGTGATAAATCCATCACGCACCGTGCCTTAATCCTTGGTGGGTTGGCTCAAGGCCAAACCCGTATCACGGGATATTCAGAGGGCAAGGATTGTTTGAATACTCTCGGTGTAGTTCGAGAATTGGGAATCGATGTTCGGGAAATCCCTGAAGGGTTGGAGGTGACCGGTAAGGGACTATGGGGCTTCACGGAACCCTCCAATGTGCTGGATTGTGGCAATTCGGGAACAGGCCTGCGGCTGTTGGCCGGAGTACTGGCCGGACAAGAGTTCTTTTCTGTTCTTACTGGTGATGCGTCATTGAGAAGCCGGCCTATGGCTCGGGTTGTGAAGCCATTGCGTCAGATGGGAGCCACCATTGCGGGAAGGCGGGGGAGTGAATTGGCACCATTGGCTATTGAGGGGCGAGTGTTACAGGCAGTGAAGTACGAGTCCCCCGTAGCCAGTGCCCAGATTAAATCCTGTGTGCTACTTGCGGGACTCTTTGCGGAAGGCACGACTACTGTCAACGAGCCTCTCAAATCACGAGATCACACCGAACGAATGTTGAAGTATTTTGGGGTTCCCTTGCGAATCGAGGGTTCTACTGTTCATGTTGAGGGGCGACATACCTTTGAAGGGAAGCCCCTCGCTGTGCCTGGCGATATTTCGGCGGCGGCTTTTTTTCTCGTTGCGGCCTCTATTGTTCCGGACTCGGAAGTCTTCCTCACCGGAATTGGGTTGAATCCTGAACGCACGGGAATTCTAGATGTCCTGCTAATGATGGGTGCGGATATTGCTATCCTCAATAAACGGGAGGAGTCCGGTGAACCGGTTGGCGATCTGCGGGTTCGGGCAACCCGGTTGACCGGGACAACGATTGGGCCAGAGCTGATTCCGAAAACCATCGATGAATTACCCATTCTTTGTGTGGCGGCGGCATTGGCGGAAGGGGAGACCCGTATTACCGGCGCTCAAGAATTACGAGTTAAGGAAACGGATCGTATTCATGCCATGGCGGTGGTATTAGCCAAAATCGGGGTCGTATTAGAAGAGCAGCCGGATGGCTTAGTCATCCAGGGTGGTACTTCCTTTCGTGGAGCGTTGTGTCAGAGTTATGGCGATCACCGCGTTGTTATGTCATTGGCCATTGCGGGCTTAGTTGCGAAGGAGCCAATTGTGATTGAAGATGTGGATTGTGTTGAAACTTCATTCCCAGGATTTCATAGTAAACTATTGGATTTATTGACAAATTCTAAGTGGCGTTTATAATAGAGCTGAAATTTTTTAAGAGAGGAGAAGAGGGCCGTTCAACCTCGTCGATTAGTTATTGCCATTGACGGTCCAGCTGGGGTCGGAAAGAGTACCGTTTCTAAGTGTCTGGCAAGCCGCCTGCACTATGGTTACCTTGATACCGGAGCGTTGTATCGAGCCATTGCCTGGAAAGTTCACCAAGCCCAACTGGAGCCCCATGATCTTGTTCAAATGGAATCACTCCTATCTCGCACGAGTCTACAACTGATAGCTGATCACAATAGTTTCTCCATCAGGATCGATGATCAGCCTGTACTGCAAGAAGAACTGCGTACGCCAGTCATCAGTCAATTGGCCTCTTTGATAGCGGTGTTGCCGGTTGTACGAGAATGGTTGCTTCCGGCACAGCAAGAAATTGGGGCAGAAGGAGGTGTGGTTGCCGAAGGGCGGGATATGGGCACACGTGTGTTTCCCGATGCGGATATCAAGTTTTTCTTAGAGGCAGACCTGGATGTGCGTGCCAGTCGGCGCCAGCAAGAGTTGGTCGGGAAGGGGCAAACGGTTCCGCTGGATAGAGTACGGGACGAAATGGTTAGGCGAGATAATCGTGACCGTCATCGAGCCCTGGCTCCTTTGCGCCCGGCCCCTCAGGCAATTATGATTGAGACGTCGCACCGGTCAGTTGACGATGTTGTCAATCACATGATGGGTATGATTGCGGATCGTTTGTGAGTGGAGTGATCTATTGGGGGCTTTGGCTCCTCTTTAGAGTGATGGCTTGCCTGCTGTTTCGTTTTCGAATTGATAGGGTCCAGGTATTCCCCAAGACCGGTGGAGTTATTGTTGCCGCAAATCATGCCAGCTATTTGGATATTCCTTTATTAGGCTGTGCAATCCGGCGGCGAGTGTGTTTTATCGGGAGAGCGAACTTATTCCCCAATCGATTTTTGAGTTGGGTCTTGCAACGGTTGGGATGGATCCCGTTAAAAACGCATCGATTGGACCGCAAAGCTTTTGGAGTTGCACTTGCACACTTGAAATCTGGAACACCCGTAGTGATTTTCCCTGAGGGGAGCCGAACGGAAGATGGGCAATTGCAACCGGGAAGACCTGGAATAGGCTATTTGGTTGAAGAATCACAATGTCAGGTGATTCCTGCGTATATTTCTGGTACCTTTAAGGTTCTGCCGGTAAAGGCTAAGCGGCTCAGGCTAACTCCTGTGTCTGTTTCCTTTGGGAAATCAATAGATTTTCCAAAGGGGGAACCTATAAACAAGAAACAGGAGTACGAAAAGATCGGGCGAACAGTGATGGACCATATTGCTCAGGCGGGAGGTCTGCCCACTTCCCGCCAGGCCGAGTCGATGTCAAGAATATTTATGTTTCTCTTATTCACCATTTAACCTGTTGTATGTATTGTTGGAGGTATCAAGTCGGATGAATACGCTTTCCACACCACCTGAAAAAATAGACCGGCAGACGCTTGCCGCTATGTATGAGGAAACCTTTAAAAACATTGAAGAAGGGACGATTACCGAAGGCCGGGTCATTGATATCCAACGAGATCGGGTCGTAGTGGATATTGGATATAAATCCGAAGGAATGATCCCGACTGATCAATTTTCCTCAGAAGAACTTGAGACGTTGGCCGTCGATGATCCCGTACAGGTTTACATTGAACAATGTGAGGATGCAGACGGGAATTTGATGCTTTCCAAAGAAAAAGCCGACAAGATGAAAGTCTGGGAAGACTTAGAAGTTGCCCATAAAGAAGAGACGCAGGTTCAAGGCAAAGTCATTTCTCGGATTAAAGGCGGAATGATTGTTGATATCGGCGTCAAAGCCTTTTTGCCTGGCTCCCAAATCGATTTGACCCCGGTAAGAGATTTGGATGGTCTTGTCGGGAAAACCTTCGATTTTAAGATTATTAAAATAAATCATCGTCGTGGCAATGTGGTAGTCTCCCGCCGAGCGCTTCTTGAGGAAACGCGTGATAAACGACGGCAGACGACCTTGTCGACCTTATCTGAGGGTCAGCTTATTGAAGGGTCAGTAAAAAATATTACGGACTATGGAGCGTTTTTAGATTTGGGTGGCATTGATGGGTTGTTACATATCACCGATATCTCCTGGGGTCGTGTGGGTCATCCTTCCGATATATTCTCCATTGGGGATAAGGTGCAAGTGTTGGTTTTAAAATATGACCGGGAAACTGGTCGGATTTCGTTGGGTGTGAAACAAAAGTCTGCCGATCCTTGGACGAAAGTCGAAGAAAAATACCCGGAACGAAGTCGTGTCAAAGGCAAAGTTGTGAGCCTGACGGATTATGGAGCCTTCGTAGAGCTTGAGCCGGGAGTCGAAGGGTTGGTGCATGTCTCCGAGATGTCCTGGACGCATGAAGTTCGGCACCCCTCTAAGGTTGTCTCGGTGGGCGATGAGATTGAAGCGCAAGTGCTCCATGTTGATCAACATAGCCGGAAAATTTCATTGGGTATGAAGCAAACCGCTCCTAATCCTTGGGACATTATTGAAGAAAAATATCCGGAAGGTACCCAGATCGAAGGTAAAGTCAAAAGTGTGACCGACTTTGGAGCATTCGTGGGATTGGATGAGGGGGTGGATGGGTTAATTCATATTTCGGACATGTCTTGGATAAAACATATTAAACATCCTTCGGAATTGTTTAAGAAAGGGCAGTCCGTAAACGCGGTGATTCTCAGGATCGATAAAGATAAAGAACGATTATCTTTGGGATTTAAACAATTGATTTCAGATCCTTGGGTGAGCGAAATTCCTCAACGGTATCATGTCGGTGCAAGCGCCACCGGCAATGTATCCAAGGTGGCCGATTTTGGCGTTTTTGTTGAGTTGGAAGGCGGGGTCGAAGGCTTGATTCATGTCAGTGAGATCGGACCGGACATGCAAGAGAGTCTAGAGGAAAAGTTTGCCGCTGGACAAGAAGTCGTGGCGAAAATTGTCAAAGTGGATTGCGAAGATCGGAAAATTGCACTCAGTCTTTGTGAACATTTAAAAGATCTGGAGCAGAGCGAAGTAGAGCAATTTAATAGCAGCCAAGGAACAGTCGATCAAAGTTTGGGTCGGGTGGCTCAGACCTCTGACGAAGGAGAAGCCGACGATTCGGAATCCAATGGCTAAGAAGAATAGATCCTTTCCCAGCCGAAGGTTTCCTTCGCCATGAATGACGGATACCCTCGATGGAAGCGTGTGTTTTGGATGCTCCTTGCAGGCTTTGCGCTGTTTACGATTGGGAAGGCCCTCTTGCCGGAATTATTAGTGGCAGGGAAAGAAGGGGTAGGCATTGTTCGAGTTGAAGGTCCTATTCTTGATTCCTATCAAACCATTGAGGAACTCAACGCATTTGCGGACGATCCGTTGGTCAAGGCTATTGTCGTTAGAATTGATAGCCCTGGTGGAGGAGTGGCCCCTTCGCAAGAAATCTATAATGCCGTCAAGCGAGTCAGAAAAGAGCAGAACAAGACGGTGGTGGCTTCAATGGGGACGGTGGCTGCCTCAGGGGGTTATTACATTGCCGTGGCGACTGATCGAATTCTGGCGAACCCCGGTACGTTAACCGGAAGTATTGGTGTCATCATGCAGATGGCCAATTTTCACGAGTTGTTAGAAAAAATCGGTGTAAAAAGCGTAGTGGTGAAAAGTGGGAAGTTTAAAGATCTCGGTTCACCGTTTCGGCCAATCTCGGAAGAAGATCGACAAGTGTTGGAATCGATCATGAATGATACGCTGAGTCAATTTATTGAAGCGGTCGCGGATGGGCGATCGATGGATCGGGCAGAAGTGGAACAATTGGCTGATGGACGAGTGTTTACGGGCCGACAAGCAAAATCGCTATTGCTGGTTGACGAGATTGGGGATTTACACGATGCGATAAAATTAGCTGGTGAATTGAGTGGAATTGAAGGTATGCCCCGGGTGTTGGAAACCACGAAACCCTTTTCGTTTCGAGAGTTTCTCGAAAGTACATTTTTGGGGGGTGTTCGTGGATTGGTCCCTTCCAGGTTTTCCGCACCATTGCTCTATCTATGGGTGGTGTAGTTAAGACAAGGAGGATTGGATGACGAAAGCGGATCTCATCGAGAAGTTGGCGGAAAAGGCTCCCCAATTAAATCGGCGACAGGCCGAACAGGTGGTGAACACCATTTTTGATTCTATCCGTGACTCTTTGAAGCGTGGCGAAAAGACAGAAATTCGAGGCTTCGGGAGTTTCCGTCTTCGTCACCGACAAACGAAAGAAGGCCGAAATCCAAAAACTGGAGAGTCTGTTTCGGTTCCCGAAAAACGAATGCCTTTTTTTAAAGCGGGAAAAGAAATTAAAGAATTGTTAAATCCTGAGGAGCAAGCGTCGCAACCAAATGCCAACCTCTGATCCATCTCCGACCGTTCAAGAAGTTTTCTGGACGGACGAGGCGTTGACTCGCCTAGCGCGCGCGCCAAGTTTTTTGAGAGGAATGGTACGTCGTTTGGCTGAAAAAAAAGCCAAAGAACTGGGTTATGCGGAGATTACGGTCGATATTCTCGATAAATTCAAACAGCAAATGATGGGGCAAATGGGTGGAGAAGCCGGGATGCTTCAGGCCGCTGACGATATGGCTACCGGCAAGCTCCCTTGGACCGCCGAAGCTAGAAAGCGGTTAGACTCCATTCCCGAGTTCATGCGGGGCATGATTGCTAATATTGCCGAAGATGTGGCTAAAGAGCGTGGCCATATGGAGGTCAATGTCGAATTATTTGAAAAGGTCGAAGCCTTAGGCGATCTGCAAGAGCAAATAGGCCTGCCCTTAGAATGGACCGAAGAAGCTTTGGGTCTGTTGCAACAAAAAATAGAACATTCGCCTCCAATGGCTAAGGAATTTGTGTCAGATATGTTGAGACATGATGCCGAGGATCTTGCGCGTGAGCAGGGAATTGCCTGTATTGATGCGGAATCCTTACTCCGTCTTTGGGAAGCACCGCAATCACAGGTTGCCTGGACCGATGAGGCGTGGAAACGTCTTCAGACCTCTCCCGATTTTGTCCGGAGCGGGATCCGGAAAGCTGCCGAGCGTCGGGCGCGGAAGCTCGGGCTGCAAGAAATTGATTCAGAACATTTGACGGTGTTTCGAAACGAAGCCATGATGAAAGCGGTCAAACGCATTAGAGCCTTTGGGTACAAAGAGCTGACGTTTGATGCCTTTGATGATGCACTTGGTAAAGTCAAACGATTAAAAGGCAATGAGCAAGCCGAACACCGCTTAGAAGAAATACGAGATTATATGAAAACCAAACCTGATGTCGGGGTGCTCGGCGAGGAACTGATGGGCCGTTTCCGAAGCTATTTAAAAGGGGAGGGGAAATTATAAGACGGTTTTGTCTTATTTCCCTTTCTTCTTCTCAAACCAGTCGTTTTTCCAACCTACCATTATCTTTTCAAGGACTATTGGCCGCTTCTTTCGCAAGTTGATCTACGATTTCGTTTTCGGGATTCCCCGAATGGGCCTTAACTTTGATCCAGTGAATGCTAATGCCTGACGCTTTCACAGCGTGGGCATAAGATTGCGTAAAGGGCAATTTGGCTCGCCAGGCTCCCGTGGCCCAACTTTCCAAGCCTTGATAATCATAATACAGGGTCACCTCCGTGATACCCTGTGCCTGACACCATTGAAGGGCTTTCAGGATACCGAAAATTTCTCCTGCGACGTTTCGATGTTCAACGGCTTCAGGAGGAATGTCATTGTCTTTGGCACGGTAGACTTCTTCACCATCCTGTTTTACGAGCAAGCCCCATCCAATGCGGAGGGAACCATCACTTTGGGGAAAACAGGATCCGTCTACCCAAATGGCAATAGTAGAATTGGAGGATATGGTTTTTGTGTTCTCCAAGATCTTTTCAGTACCTGAGACATATGCAGAGGCTTCTTCTCTTGTAGGAAAGGCTTTATACTCAGCGCCGGGGAATTTGACTACTTGTTTTCGGCAGGCATCCCAACTGTCAAACACTCCGGGGGTACGGCCTCGACGTACCCCATAAAACTTCATGGCCCATTACTTGCGGGTGTTTGTCTACAACAACCTGTGTTCTTCAACGGCTTCACCTACCTTCTAAGGTTTTGATTTTAGCTTCTGCGATGGCGACTTTAGCGGCTGCGTCCGGATGGTCTTTCATGAGCACTAGAAATGTTTCGTATTCTTGAAGAGCACGCTTTGGGTTAATCGATTCCAAAGCTTCCGCTAAATTGAATCGGGCTTGTGCGTAAGCCGGTTGTAAGGTTATGGCTTTTTCATACGCTTGAATGCCTGCCGAAATTTTCTCCAGTTTGACCAATACAGTCCCATAACTGTTTAGGATGTTGGCTGCATGGGGTTGGATGGCTAAGGCTTTTTCTATTGAAGCTTTGGCTTTTGAAAATTTGTTGAGTTGAATAAAGGCTAACCCGAGACGATGGTGTGCTTCTGCGAGTTGCTTAGTGTCAGAGAGTCCGTATTGAATGGCCTTGTGATAGGCGTCCTGCGCGATGTCGGGGTCTTTGGTTCCGCAGGAAGCAAATAACGCAATCTCTCCCCTGGCAAATTGCTGCAAGCTTAAAAAATCCCGGCCGGTCGATGCATGTGTGGTCGAAGGAGAGGTCTTTGCCTTACGAGGAGACGGGGTAGGTTCAAGATACGAAAGGAATTTAGAATGACCACCATCCAAAAGCGATTCGTAGGGGTCCAGGACAAACACGGCCATGACCAGTTGGTCGTCTTGTCCAGGCCTATGTCGAAGATAATATTGATGAGTGGTTGTGGCTTTTCCAGTACGGTACAGCGTGGCTGAATCTGGAATTTGTCCTTCCAGGAGCTGAGAGGAGGTGAGATAAAACTCACGGGTTGGATGTAATTGGGAAAGCGTCTGTCGAAGTGTGGGGTAGTCATCTAAAGATAAACCATTTGGGAATACGGTGATCACTCCAATCAACGTCTCATCTTCATTAAAGACGACCCATTGACCCTGTTTATTGGGGAAAGCAATTTCTTGGAAGTGTTCGGTTCCATTTCCCCAGGGGGTTTCCTGGCTCCCTGGCAGCAACCAACTTTCTCGGGCTTGGGTTCTGGTCTGACAGAGGTACGCTTGACCTAACAGGTTGAGATCACTGTCTGACGGAGGCAAGGGTGATGGTGGAGGAGCGCTCGTACAATGGAGAAGGAGAAAGAGAAAAGGAAGTCCTGCAATGCTCTTCCATCGGGGCGAGTTGTGTTGTGATGGTTGGAGATGTTGGATAGAAGCCTCGCTCATCGCGACTTGGTTATCGTTTTAATCGTGTTTCGAAAGAAATCAAGAACGGAGGAATAAAGAACTGTATGGTGGGCGATACTGGTATCGAACCAGTGACCTCTGCCGTGTGAAGGCAGCGCTCTCCCACTGAGCTAATCGCCCAAGCGAATAAATGTATCACAATGCTGGAGGGGGAGCAATGAAGTTGGATGGCCATTTGTTACCCAAATCTTGACGCTCCATGAAAATGTGGAGTACGCTCAGATGATGTGCTTCATGACCCTCGGCAAAGGTGGTGTGTGATGGACAAACAAGAGCGAAAACATGATTCTCGAAAGCCCAACGCCCCTCAAGACTCTGATGATATTCAGGCCGACCCTCAGGTTGCGGAAACCGGGCAACGGTTACAGGAAGAAATGGAAGATCTGGTTGAGGAAATCGATAGAGTCCTAGAAGAAAATGCCGCCGAATTTGTGAAAAATTATGTGCAAAAAGGTGGTGAATAGTCCCGAGGTTTTCGCGCAGCCTTTGGCTGCATGAGTCTGTCCTTCCTTCCTTGTTTCGCCATCGTTATTTCACGGTAAGATTCTCATTTCTTTTCGATTACAGCCAGGCTTTTATCAAATCGAAAGGGCTGCTGTGCTCCTTGACAAATCACGTTCAATATATCTGTTAAGAAGGATTCAGCACTTCCATGAATTTTTTGTTATGATTTCTAGGGACGATTACTGCGGCTGTTCCTGAGACTTTGGAACTATGAGTGTCATACATCTGACAGACATTGAACAGCTGATGGAGCAGGTGGTGGCGTACCATCCTGAAGCCGATACGGACCTTATTCGACGAGCCTATGAATATTCGGTCAAAGCTCACGAAGGGCAGATTCGCCAAGCGGGAGGGCCCTTTGTGCAGCATCCGTTGGCCGTTGCTGGAATCTTAACCTTTTTAAAGCTTGATGTTCAGGCCATTGCTGCCGGACTTCTCCATGATACGCTTGAAGATACGGTGGCTACTCAAGAGGAATTGGAGCAGGAGTTTGGGGCGGATGTAGCGCGATTGGTCGATGGGGTGACGAAAATTGGACAGATTCCTTTTAAAACCTACGAAGAGAAACAGGCCGAGAATTTTCGAAAAATGGTGCTATCCATGGCCGATGATATTCGAGTGGTCTTTATTAAACTGGCCGATCGCCTCCACAACATGCAGACCCTGGAAGCCTTGGCTGACGAGAAACGAAAAATAATCGCCCAAGAAACCATGGAGATCTATGCCCCCCTCGCTAACCGACTTGGAATGAGTTGGATTAAGCAAGAATTAGAAGACTTGTGTTTTCAATATCTTCAGCCCGAAGCCTATTCTCTTTTAAAGCTGCGATTGGCGAAAAGAGATGATGAGCGGCAGGCTTATATCCAGTCGTTGATTCAAGGAGCGCAGCAGGCGCTTGGCGAGGCCGGGCTTTCCGGACAAATTGACGGCCGTCCGAAACACTTGTTTAGTATTTACCAAAAAATGGAGCGTCGGGCGGTTTCGTTCGATGAAATTTATGACCTCACGGCGATTCGAATTGTGACGGATTCCAAAATGAATTGTTATGCCGTTTTGGGTCTCATTCATTCAATGTGGCCTCCCGTTCCTGGTCGGTTTAAGGATTATGTGGCGACGCCTCGGTCCAATCTCTATCAATCGTTGCATACGACTGTCGTAGGCCCTCAAGGGGAGTATGTGGAATTTCAAATCCGAACAGCAGAAATGCATCGCATCAATGAATACGGGGTTGCGGCCCATTGGTTGTATAAGGAACCGGGAAAAGCTAAAGGGCGTGATGAAGAAGTCTTTAGTTGGCTTCGGCAGTTTGTCGAGTGGCACAAAGACCTTTCGGATAATCGGCAATTCATGGATTCTGTGAAATTGGATTTATTCCATGATGTGGTGTTTGTGTTTACACCAAAAGGTGAAGTGCGGGAAGTCCCGGTGGGATCGACGCCGTTAGACTTAGCCTATGTGATTCATACTGAAATTGGGGATCATTGTGTGGGAGCGAAAATTAACGGCAAGCTGGTCCCCCTTCGGCACCAATTGCATAGTGGCGATATGGTGGAAATTTTGACGTCTCCTTCCCAGGTGCCGCATCGTGGTTGGTTGAAGTTTGTTCGAACCTCAAGAGCAAAAACGAAAATCAAGCATTGGTTCAAAGTTGAAGAACAAAAGCGTGCTCTGGAGCTTGGGCGCCACTTATTGGAACAGGAGTTTCGACGGCAGCATCTCCCTGTCGCGCAATCCTTGCAATCCGAGCAATTGGTGTCAATGGCCAAAGCGAAGAGCTGCGAAACGGTGGAGGAGTTAATCCGCTTGGTTGGTTTTGGGCGCTTTGCCCCTGATCAAATCGTGGGGTCTTTCAAGGAAGAGGGGGAACAACTATCTTCAATGCCTGCTCAAAGTGGGTTGTTAAGGACTCAACTCAAAGCGCCGGGCGTTTTGCAAGATGGGGCTGTAAAATTTGGAGGGACCAAAGATGTCCTCATGCAACTTTCCAAATGTTGTAAGCCCGTTCCTGGGGAACCCATTCGTGGGTACATAACTCGAGGAAGAGGGCTGACCATTCATGCGGTTGATTGCCCAAATTTTCAGTCGTTGGAATGGGATCATACCCGGCTTGTGGAAGTAGAATGGGATGTGGATGTCGAAGGCCCTCATTCAGTCGATGTATCGGTGTTAACTCTTGATCGCCCTGGCATGTTAGCCAAAGTGTCTTCCGGTATCTCTCAGTGCCAGGCCAATATCACCAAGGCTGAAATTTCAACGAGAGAGGATCAGAAGGCGGTGTTGGATTTTGTTATTGAGGTGAAAAATACCGCGCATTTAGAGCTGATCATTCAGGAGATTCAACGGGTTGAAGGGATTCTTTCGGCAAAGCGAGTGAGGGGCTGGTCATAGACCGTTTCGGGGGACGGAGATGCTTAGTATGGGAAACTCATCGGGGGAAGGTCGATCTTAAGCTGTTTGCCAACTGCCAAATCCAGTTTTTCGGCCATGCCGGCGTTGAGCTCAAGGACCTGTAGTGACTTGTAGGGAGACCGATATCTTGGGCATCCATCATCCTTGCGAGTGCAAATGGGAACATTGGGTTCCAGGTGAATAATACTTCCTGATTCATTAAGCCATAAAATATCTAACGAAATCAGTGTATTTTTCATCCAAAATGTTCGATCTTCCAGTTCAGGGAAGAGAAAAAGCATACCCCGGTCTGGGGCCATGGAAGGACGAAACATCAGGCCCTGCACACGTTTATCCGGGGAATCAGCAATTTCCACAAAAATAGTGGTCCCGCTTGGGGTAACAATTGTGCCCAAGCCGTTTCTCGAAAGAGAGCCTGTTTGCCCGTAAGCTAGTTGAAAAACCGGCCATATCCCGCCTATGGCAAGGCCTAGGGGCAGCACACACACACAAAGCCATTGAGTGCTATTGTTAAAGGCTGGTATTTTCATGGAGATAGATTTTTCGGTCAGAGATATTTTTCCCGATTATGGTTGTTTTGCAATGTGTCCTGGATGATAGGTTATTGTCAAATTCCATTTAATTTTCCCACCAAAGAAAATATACATTAGCGGCCTTGACCCAAACAACTGAGAAAATTATAATACTCTGTTTACAGGTAGGGTAAATTATTTCCGCTCCTGTACTTCAGAACAAACCTTTAAATTTTATTGGTTGTTGCAATGAGATCATCGGGAGAGGATTTTTACCGTGCCTCACGTCACCTAGATCTTCATCTATTTTCCATGATGTAATTCAAAGACGGTTTTTGTAGAAATCAGCCCTACTTGGTCAAATGGGCAGGTACCCAAGTGGTCAACGGGGGCAGACTGTAAATCTGCTGCCATCGGCTTCCAAGGTTCGAACCCTTG
>QIDY01000245.1 GCA_003228495.1 Nitrospirota bacterium | reverse complement strand
CGGTAAAAAAGGAGCGACTCATTCACCGCCCAACGCGTCTCAACTGAAAAGTCTCAAGATACCTTTCCGATTAACATGCTATTGCTGTATGGCCAGAACCGCAGTTTCTGTATGATCCACCTAATCGTCAAATATTAACCCTCCCCCTCCCCTTAAATTAATTGAATACTAAGGGTAAAGGCATTACAATCTCTTCCCTAATGCGCCTTATGGAGTTGAGAATGACAAGCCAGAGATTGAGGTTGGGATTGGGCCTCTGCCTCATAGCCCTATTAGCCTTCGGGTGCTCAACCACTCCCGTTAAGTGGTACAAGCCAGGTGTCAGCTACTCGACCTTTTCCCGCGATAAAAGTGATTGCGAAGACGCATGGCTGGAAACAGGCACTACGCAACAAACCAAAGGGATCTATTCTTTTGAGGGATGCATGGAGGCCAAAGGCTACCGTGTTGCCATTCCCAACCCTCCTTAATAATCGATCAATTTAGGTTAAAGTGAATCATACGGAAGATATGGTTCCGCGCTCTTTCATCTGGATTCCTGAACTGTTTGTCTCCCACGGTCCGACGCCTGCCGCCCGGCCCTCTGGGTGGACGGTCTAAATGATCCGGCGAGCCTTGTTTGAGCGCAGCGAGTTAGCTCGCCCTCCCGTTCCTGGCATCCAGCTCATTGAATGAGGCCGGACGGGGCGTCACTGTTGCATGCTGCGTCTCGAAGAGCGCGACCGTTGTTGGCTACTTTTGCCTCCACACAAAGGTTGCGCCCTTCGGGACCCACCAAGCGAAAGGTTGCGCCTTGCGGGACGACGCGCCAAGCAACAAGCTCGGCTGCCGGGCGGAACCCCGGCCACCTCGGTAAAAAAGGAGCGACTCATTCACCGCCCAACGCGTCTCAACTGAAAAGTCTCAAGATACCTTTCCGATTAACATGCTATTGCTGTATGACCAGAACCGCAGTTTCTGTATGATCCGTCTTAGTCTTTGGTAATGTGGGGCTGTTGCAAAAGTCCGCCAGCGGTGTTCCCTGCCTTCGCCGTAGCGGCTTCGCGCAGGCAGGCTTTTTGCCATGCTCACGTACTCCGTGTACGCTCCGAGCGCCCACAGTCCTGTGGCTTTGCCGAGTACGGGCTGGACGGGTGAGACAGCGAGTCTTATTTCCTTTTTCTTCTTGACACTGCCCACGGCGTGGGGTGACAATTTCTCAGGTTTTGAATTGTACCCCAGTCCAAGGAGGCTTCACCATGTGGCGTCACATCGGCGTATTTATAGGGTTAACGGTTTTTTTTTCGGGAGGTGGATGTTCGTTTGATTACACCCCCAAGCGGCTTTCTGCCTATCTCACGCCTGTTCCCGTGCCGAAAACTACGACTGCTGCCAAAGTCGCTTTCCCAACGACGAAGGTCTCAGCAGTTCTTGTGGTGATCAACGACTATGGGTTTCAGAAGTCAGCCCCCGCTTTGCAGCCCGGTACGCTTCAGGTCCTCGGTGAACATCTGCAATCTGTGCTAGAGAAACAAGTACCGATTCAGCTCGAGACCGTAGTTTTTCCTAAAGCCATCCAACCAACAGGGTCCCCCGACCAATTCGTGTCATTGGCGAAAGAGCAGGGTGTGCCCTATCTTCTCCTGGCCATTTTATCCAGTTCGGAATTGGAAGTTTCGGATCGCTTTCCCCTGGGAGGATCGCTGGAAGGCGGCGGTGGACGTGGCTGGTTAGTGGGTTATCGGGCCGAAAATTATGCCAGATTGGAATTGGCCTTACTCGATACCCAAACAGGGCAACTGGTGGTGAGTACGGATGGTCAAGCCTGGGCCTTTCTTGAGCGTTTGGACGTTCCGATGGAATCCAATGTGTATCCAGTTGTCCGGCGGGATCTGACTCAACCGCCTATTTATCCTAATACTGAGGAGGATGCGTTCGAAACACTTCGTTGGGTAACAGGACAAGATGCCATTACACAAGCAGTGATGCACTTGGAACTGCTCATGAAGAAAGACGGGAAGGCTTGAGGGGGGGGGAATCATTTTCGGCATGATCCGAATCTTTCCTTTTTTCCTAGTGTTCATGTTGGGATGTGGGACTGGGCCACATTCACGGGCAATAGACTTGATTGGGGAACAGGCTTTTTTGCCCCAACAAACTGTGCCTGAGATAGGAGCATGGTCTTCTCAGAAACTAAAAAAGATTGGATTGGTGGTTCATTCTGATTCAACCGGTCCTAGTGCGGCACCGGCGATTTCTTCTACCCATCTTACAACTCTGACGAATCGCACAGAAGTCTTTATGGCGGAACATTGTTCGTTGTCCGATTTCGTGCCAATTCCCTTCCCTTCCGCAACGAACCAGGAACAGATTCAACAGGAATTGATTTCACGAGGTCAAAGTCACGGGGTATCTCGCATTGTTCTGGTGGTGTTATCGAGCCGTGAAAATTCCGGACCGGTGACATTAGGTGAAGAACGAATGATGACACAGATGCATGGGATGGTGATCGAAAACACAGCGTTAGCGGAAGTTGTTCTGGTGCGACTTTCCGATTTTGCCGTGATGTCCTATATTTCCGGGTGGACAACTGAGGTCTTGGAACAATTGGATGCGCCAATTGGAGACGTGCCTACTTCCAAGGTGGAATCGTTAGAGATACTTCGGGCACAAGCAGGGCAACAGGCTTTGGATCATGCATTGGACATTATTTCGCGTTCGTGCCATGGGAAGAAATTCACTTGAGGAAATCTATCGATAATTTTCAAACTGGAGATCCAGCCCAAAGTCCTGTGCTTTGAGATGGTTCATGACGGCTTGGAGGACATCTTTGCTTTTGCTTTGCACCCGAACTTGCTCACCTTGAATTTGCCCCTGCGCTTTGAATTTAGCTTCTTTGATGGATTTCGTGATGGCCTTGGCTTTATCTTCAGGAAGTCCACTCTGAATCGTGATGGTTTGGCGAACCGTGCCTCCTAAGGCTTCTTCCACCTTGCCATAGGTAAGACCCTTGAGAGACACATTCCGTTTCACGCATTTGGCTTTTAGAATATCCAAAACCGCCTTGAGTTTGTAGTCGTCATCCGATAGCACGACCAATTGCTTCTCTTTTTCTTTGAGCGTGAGCTCGCTCTTGGTGCCTTTAAAGTCGTAGCGTTGTCCAATTTCTTTCAAGGTTTGATCCACGACATTTTTCATTTCCTGCATGTCGATTCGCGAGACTACGTCGAAGGAATAAGTATCGGCCATATCAAGCCTTTCTTGGAAAAATTAATAAAAAATACTGAGCAACGTTTTCTACATTATGAGTGTCCTGAATCGTTAGCAGCATGGTCCTGCAGGGATATTGATGCCTTCACCTTCAAACACTTCAGTACTGTTTAACGGGTGCTTGTGGACGAGATACCCATACCATTTGCGGGCGCTATCGACGAGAACAACGAACGCGAGAATGGCGACCAATCCTACCAAGATCGCATTGATGCCCATGGTGAGTGCTTGGGGGCTTTCACCTGAAGTCGCGCGACTGACAAAGAGGGAAAAGAGTTCATAACATCCGGCCAGTGTGATCACACCGACAAACACCATGGGAATGACGGTGACCCATAAATAGGCAGTTTTATTCATTTTAATAAGCACCGTGGTGGCAATACAAAGCGCCAGCATGCCCAATAATTGATTGGCTGTGCCAAACATGGGCCAGATGGTTGCAATGCTTCCTGTTCCAATGAGATAGCCCCAGGCTCCCACAACGAAAAGGCTGGTTCCCAACACTCCAGGCCACCAATTGATCTGTTTAAGCGGGGCGTAGACTCGCCCCCCCAGTTCCTGAACCAGGTAGCGTGCGACCCGAGTTCCCGCATCAATCGTCGTTAAAATGAACAGGGCTTCAAAGAGCAGCGCAAATTGATACCAGTATGCCATGAGGCCGGACATTCCGGGAAGTCCCGAAAAAATCGAGGCCATTCCCACTGCCAAAGATACAGCGCCGCCTGGTCGTCCGGACACATCGACTTCAACCATGCTTGAGAGTTGTTCAATATGGGCGGTGGGAAATCCCATGGTCTCCAAGGTTTCTGTTGTCAGGTGTGTGTTGATCGCGAAATAATCTCCGGGGACCAATAGGCATGCCGCGACTAGAGCAATGACCCCCACGAAACTTTCTAAGAGCATGGCGCCATATCCCACAATGGCTTGGGACTCTTGGCTAATGAGTTTCGGGGTGGTGCCGGATGACACGAGGGAATGAAAGCCAGATATCGCTCCGCAGGCGATCGTGATGAAGAGAAAGGGAAAGAGTGTGCCGGGAATGATTGGGCCGTTTCCGCCAATAAACTGGGTTGTTCTGGGCATTTCCATGGTGGGGGCTAACAAGATGACTCCGATTCCTAACAGAGCGACGACACCTAGTTTCATGAAAGTGGACAAATAATCTCGTGGGACCAAGAGGATCCAAACCGGGAGGACGGACGCCAGGAATCCATAGGTTGCCAGGCACCACGTGAGCGTCGTCCGGTCCCATAAAAACCATTCCGCCCATTCCGATTGCGCGACGGTCCGTCCGAAAATAATCGCGAGGACTAATAGCACCAAGCCGATGAGCGTCATTTCTCCGACTTGTCCGGGGCGAAACTTTTGTAAATACAGTCCCATGATAAAGGCGATGGGGATCGTCATCACAATGGTAAACGTGCCCCAGACATTTTCATACAATGCATTGACGACTGCCAGGCCTAATCCGGCTAGCGCTACGATGACGATAAAGAGTACTGCGATGGCTGTGGCTAACCCCGTGATTGGCCCCAATTCAGCATGTGCTATTTCTGGAAGGGAGCGTCCATTTCGACGCATGGAGGCCACAAGAATAATGAAGTCCTGTACAGCTCCGGCCAGGACGGCACCGATGACGATCCACAAGAATCCTGGAAGAAAACCAAATTGTGAAGCTAACACGGGACCAAGCAATGGGCCGGCTCCGGCAATGGCGGCGAAATGATGGCCAAAAAGAATATATTTATTGGCTGGATAAAAATTGCTTCCGTCTTCCAGACGATACGCCGGAGTGCGACGCCGGTCGTCCAGATTCATGACGCGTCTGGCCAAGAACCTTCCGTAAAACCGGTAGGCCAGAACGTAAAAACATGAGGCTGCGACAACCAGCCAAAGCCCGTTCACTTTTTCATGGGGATTGAGAAAGCCGACAACGTGGCCGAAGGCGATAGCACAGAGGATTGCCAGTCCAACCCAGCCAATTTTATGAAGTATTGTCATTTGGGGACCATCCTACCAATGGATGGGTATGGAGTAAATCGTTGAGCGGTCCCCAGAGATATGAAGGCGTGAACTGAAAAAGGGCGTTCAATCAATTGTAAACGGCGGCTTATTAGCTTTCTCCCGGAGGGCATTGATGGCTTTAAGGACTTGGGGGTGCTGGATCAGTTTTTGTTCTAGACGGTGTTTGCCGGGAAAATCAATAAAGAGAAACCCTAAAAGCATCGTCAGCAAGCCCTGCCCTGGCAAGAATAACATGGCGATTCCTGCCAGTAGGAAAATGATTCCTGCAATATTTTTGATCACGAGTCCAAGGATTCGAATCACAGGATGATGGTTCGCAAACCACGGTTTGTGATGATGATTTTTAAAATAATCGGGAGGCAGACGGATGAGAATGGCCGGAATGGCGATGAGTGTGCCCACAAAGGCTATGACAGAAAATACGATTAGGCCAACCCAAGCTTCTTTGGAAATCCAAGATTCGGCAAATTGAATGAATTGATCAATCATGAATGTGCGCTGAAACAAGAAATCCACAATGGGGAGTTCTTGGCATTGTCATAAAAAAACTGGATTGTCCTGCACCCCAACGGCATTCTATAATTGTCAGTCCGTTGCTAGAAAAAAACAGGAACCTCATGCCTCAGTATTGGTTGTTGAAATCGGAGCCGACAAGTTTTTCCATCCAGGATCTCGCACAATCTCCAGGCCAAACGACCTGTTGGGAAGGCGTTCGCAACTATCAAGCGCGTAATTTTTTGAAGTCAATGAATGTTGGAGATCAAGGATTTTTTTATCATAGCAATGCAGATCCTCCGGCAATTGTAGGAACGGTCGAAGTGGTGAAGTCTGCCTATCCTGATCCCTACGCGTTTGATCGCAAGAGTCGCTACTTTGATTCAAAAAGCACACCTAAAGCGCCCCGTTGGTTCCTGGTCGATATCAAATTGATGAAGACTTTTTCGAGTCCGTTAGGTTTGGAATATTTGCGAACCATTCCAGGGCTGGCACACATGGAACTTCTTCGCAAAGGATCCCGGCTTTCGGTGCAACCCGTCCGTCCCGAGGAATGGAAATGTGTGTGCTCGTTGGTGACTCCAAACAAACGGGGTCGAGGTTCTAAAGCGTAACGGAGTTGTGGCTCATTTAATTAAAGTGGTTCAGGTCTTTTCTACTTCAGGTTCTCGGGGAAAGACTTGCATGAAGGGATGAACCGTCATCTCTTGAAAAACCCCATTGATCATGTAAGGATCGTTCTGAGCAAAGGCCTTCACTTCTTTCAATGATTCGGCTTCTACAACAATCAAACTCCCTGTTTTATCCGTCAGGGGGCCGGCCAAAACAACTTTGCCTCGTTGTACCCATTGCTCCAGTCGTTGAAGATGGGCCTCCCGGTACAAGGGCCGTTTGAGGGTACCCTCCGGCCCATCTTTCCCCAAAATGACAAATTTCATCGATATTTTCCTATTTCTTTTACGGGATGACGAGAGCCGTCTCCTTTGGCAAAAGCACAATGATAATAAGGCTGTTGTGAGAAAAGTGAATGTTTGGCAAATTTGGCAGGAGGTTGATTAGGTTTCCGGCTCGTCGATGGGTTGCCGGTTGGTATACCCGCTGTCAATGTCGTGCCACCATCGAACCTGGTCTTCTCCGGATTTCCAGCATAAAAACACGAGTTTATCCTTGAGCATAAAGGGGAAGTCACAGAGGCCGATTTCCACATCTTTGATGACGACTCCTAGTTCTTGGATGGCGTGCAAACTGCCATTTATATTCTGTAACCCGTTGATATATTTGACTCCTACCACCGTGCCCCCACCCACCGACGCTTGCGCGCTGGCTTTTTTCACTTCGTCGCGGGTGTCCATAAGAATCTGACGGCCCTGTTTAATCGACGCCCAATGTTGCTCCAGCTCGGGGACTAAGGCATTCGCCTCGGCAAGTGTGAAAATTCGTTCGCTGGAAAAAGGAAACCCTGATTCTGACATGAGAAAGGATCCTTCCGTTGGGCTTTCAATTACGATGGTGATGGTTTACCATAATATTCAGAATGGTGCCAACCATATCCTAAATTGATGAAAAACCCCTTGACAACTTTCAGGGACTTAAGTTTTTTCTTTGCACTTCCGACAACGAGACTATTGACAAGTTATTGATCTGTGAGATACATAGGTATCTAGACCTGCCCAATTTTGTAAAAGCGATATCTGCCCAATTAACTTCCCGATAGCAAGTAGTTTTAACCCAAATCGTAGATAGGACATTCCGGCTGCCGTTGACATGTTGTGTGGTTCCTCAGTCGTTCTGAGCATTTTCCCTAAATAAATTATAACGGTTTCAATATCATCATTTACCTGACGGGGTGTAAAGTGGTTCCTGCATAGGATATCGACAACAATGTGCAATCTGATCACTGTTATGAAATGCCGATTTTGTACCATTCCAACCGTTTTTCCCAATCACATCTACTAGGAAATCCTTCCGGTCAACAAATGGAGTAATCTTATGCATCTTGCCGAACTGAAGCAGAAGTCTATTGGAGAGTTGAATGATTTAGCGCGGGGCCTCAAGATTGACGGGGCTCCCAATTTGCGGAAGCAAGAGCTTATTTTCTCCATTCTTCAAGGGCAGAGCGAAAAAAATGGGGTGATTTTTGGCGAAGGTGTCCTAGAGACCCTGTCTGATGGGTTTGGATTTCTCCGGGCGCCGGACTCGAACTACTTGCCTGGTCCTGATGACATTTATATTTCACCCTCGCAAATTCGACGATTTAATTTGAGAACCGGGGATATTGTATCGGGCCAAATTCGTCCGCCCAAAGATGGCGAGCGGTATTTTGCACTCTTGAAAGTCGAAAAAATCAATTATGATGAGCCGGAAGTTCAGCGCGACAAGATTTTGTTTGATAATCTGACACCGCTTTATGCGGAAGAACGGATTAATCTGGAATTTGATCAAGAAGAATATTGTACTCGGGTGATGGAGTTGACGACTCCAATTGGGAAAGGCCAGCGAGGTCTCATCGTGGCCGCTCCACGGACCGGAAAAACGATGTTGCTACAAGCGGTTGCTCGATCAATTATTGCCAATCATCCTGAAATTGTGCTGATTGTGTTGCTGATTGATGAACGACCAGAAGAAGTTACCGATTGGCAGCGGCAGGTCAAGACAGCCGAAGTTATTAGCTCAACCTTTGACGAACCGGCTCAACGACATGCTCAGGTGGCGGAAATTGTCATGGAGAAGGCCAAGCGGTTAGTTGAGCATAAGCGGGATGTGGTGATTTTATTGGATAGTATTACCCGGTTGGCCCGTGCCTATAATACGATCTCGCCGCCAAGCGGAAAGATCTTATCCGGAGGGTTAGATTCCACTGCGCTGCAACGGCCCAAACGGTTTTTTGGGGCGGCTCGTAATATTGAACATGGCGGAAGTCTGACGATTTTAGCCACTGCGCTGGTTGATACCGGAAGCCGAATGGACGATGTGATTTTTGAAGAATTCAAGGGAACAGGCAATATGGAAGTACACTTGGATCGTCGGTTGGCCGATAAGCGGCTCTTCCCTGCCATTGATATCAGCCAATCAGGCACCAGGAAAGAGGAATTACTGGTAGATCGTGACCGACTGAACAAGATGTGGATTCTTCGAAAAGTCTTAAGTCCTCTAGGGACTATGGAAGCCATGGAATTTCTCATGGACAAGATCGGCGGGACGAAAAATAACAATGAGTTCTTGCAATCTATGAATCGATAATTCACAATAGGATATCATAAACGAAATGATCATCATTTTGACCAAAGACCTGTTAGGTTTGGCCGAGGAGAGAACATGAAAAAGGGCATCCATCCAACATATGAATTTGCCAACGTGAGTTGTGCCTGTGGTATGACCTATCAAACACGGACTACGGTGGGAAATTTAAAAGTCGATATTTGCTCTAAATGCCACCCATTCTTTACCGGTACGCAAAAAATTGTCGATGCTGAAGGTCGGGTGGAACGTTTCAATAAAAAGTATTCCAAAACAGCCAAGACGAAAGCAAAAGCCTAATCGAGTTTTCCGCTCTCCGTTGTCCTACCTCATGACTCAGCGATGGAATGCGCCCAAGTCGGGTATTTCCTGACGGACCCTTAAGCGGTTTGACCTTCCTTGGTCCTTATTCCGTTCCATATGTTCTCTAGATGCCTGTCCGAGATTTGGGATCGTTACGAGGTTCTGTGAGTTTGAGTCAGATTTTTTGATCGTTTAGGGCGAATAGTGGGGACTATTGAACGAAAAGGATCGGAAAATCTGGCCAAATCGGGCGCAACCGCAGTAGGTCAGTCTAATCTCTGGCAGGCTCCTAGCTGCTGTTTTTGTGTTGAGAATGTAGGAACTAACATCGTTCAATAATTGGTGTATCCATGGCTAATCTGACCAAAGCAGAATTACGAGATGGCGGTCTCCTGAGTCGATGGGAAGCCGTCGCTAATAATTATGACACGCTTAATGATCAATTGACCGATCCGGCTGTTCTGGCTCAACCATCCCTCCTTGTCTCGCTGCATAAAGAACGGGCTGAGATGGAACCGATTGCCCATATGTTTGGAGAACATCGGCAAGTTCTTGAGGAGATTGCACAAGCCCAGATGATGGCTGAGGATCAACAATTAGACGCTGAAATGCGCCGACTGGCTAGTGAGGAGTTGGAATGCCTTGAGTCTCGTCGTGAAGTCTTGGAAACTCAGGTTGTTGAATTGCTTTGCCCGGAAGATGAAGGGAATAATAAAAATTCATTTATTGAAATTCGTGCAGGAACTGGAGGCAGTGAAGCCGCCTTGTTTGCGGGTGATCTCCTGCGCATGTATATCAAATTTGCTGAAGATAAAGGATTGCGTTCAGAACTGATCGAATCTCATGAAACGGGGATAGGGGGGATCAAGGAAGCCATCCTATTAGTTGAAGGGAAAGGGGCCTTCGGATTTTTTAAGTATGAGAGTGGCGTCCATCGCGTTCAGCGGGTTCCGACGACCGAAGCCAATGGGCGTATTCATACCTCCACTGCGACGGTCGCCGTGATGCCGGAAGTGGAAGAAGTTGATGTGAAGATTGATCCGAAAGATTTGCGGATTGATACCTATTGTTCGTCCGGAGCTGGCGGACAGAGCGTGAACACGACCTATTCTGCTGTTCGGATTACCCATATTCCGACCGGAGTGGTCGTGACCTGTCAGGATGAGAGGTCCCAACTCAAGAATCGTACGAAAGCAATGCGAACCCTGAGGACGCGTATTGGCGATACCGAGCGTGAAAAACAAGAAGCCTCAATCGCCCAGCAGCGTCGGTCTCAAGTCGGTACCGGGGAACGTAGTGAAAAAATCCGTACGTATAATTTTCCTCAAAATCGGGTGACGGATCATCGTATCGGGTTGACCTTGCATAAGCTAGATCGAGTGATGGAAGGCGATCTGGATGATTTGGTCATTGCTCTAAGGGCTCAGTAACTCTTTTCAATAAAAATCGCGGATCGTTTTCTTTTCATGGCCCAGGTCCCTGCTATGCTGAAGGCCGTCATGCCGTCGTCCTTTTCCTCTTCCCAGTTGTATCGTGAGTCTGTAGATAGACTGAGCCAAGCCGGAATTGCCAATGCCAGGCAGGAAGCCTGGTGGATTATAGAAGAGGTCTTGGGAGTCGACAGATTACGGCTTCATGTCTACCCTGAAGGTTCCATAGATCCGGAACGGTACCATCAGGCTGTTGCCCTGATTGAACGTCGAGCGTCACGAGAGCCGCTGCAATATGTGTTAGGTCGTCAAGAATTCTATGGCTTGGACATAGTGGTGCAGCCAGGGGTACTCATTCCTAGACCTGAGTCGGAGCTGCTCGTTAAACAAGCGATTGTCCTTCTTCGGTCTCATCCTCAACCGGTTATTCTGGATGTGGGAACGGGTTCGGGGTGTCTGGCGATCAGCATGGCGCAGACCCTCAAACGTGCGATGGTAATTGCCTCAGATCAGTCGGTGGTTGCGTTACAGATTGCGAAAATGAATGCCAGACGTTACGGCTTGCACTCACGAATTTTGTGGCTGGCCGGAGATCTGTTGGCCCCCTTGTTATCCAGAGGCTTAGCAGGTAAAGTGACGGCCATTATTGCGAACCTGCCGTATATTTCCCATGACGAATGGGATCGTCTTTCTCCTGATGTCAAAGATTTTGAGCCATGCCTGGCGTTAGATGGAGGGCCGGACGGGTTGGATGTGTATCGGCGCTTGTTGCAAGAAGCGCCATTCCTCTTAGCTCCTGAAGGCGTGGTGCTTGTAGAAATTGGAATAGGACAAGCTGATCGGCTGTGTCAGGAAATTACTGCTTCAAAATTCTTGAAAGTTGTCAACGTTCAGCCTGATTTTCAAGGTATCCCTCGGATGGTTCACCTTCAGCGAGTTGGGTGTTTATAAAGTCAGAAAGTAACTATTCCGGTATTTAGGCTGAAGACTAAAGGCGATTACTCATAATACCCGAAGTGTGAGATGATGAGGCATGATTGGCCCCTAAAAGCCTTCAGCCTATCCACCTGAGTAGTTGCGCTAGAAATTCATACGTATGGATCAGATTCGAATCATCGGTGGATCTCCCTTACATGGGGTCGTCGAAGTTGGCGGAGCCAAAAATGCCGCTCTGCCTATTTTGGCTGCATCATTATTAGGAGGAGGGGAATGCATCATCGACCATGTTCCTCAAGTCCGAGACGTAATCACGATGACCAAACTCTTGGCGCTGCTGGGAGTAGAAGTGCAGGCCGAGGGTGAGCGGGTGATGTTGGAAGCCAGCAATGTCCAATCCATTGAGGCTCCGTATGATTTAGTCAAAACCATGCGCGCTTCTATTCTGGCGCTGGGCCCATTGTTAACTCGGCTGGGCGAAGCCAAAGTCTCGTTACCAGGTGGCTGTGCGATCGGAACAAGGCCCGTGAATCTTCACTTGAAGGGGCTGGCCATGATGGGTGCAGAAGTGCGTGTCGAACATGGCTATATTCATGCGAAAGCCAGTCGTCTTAAGGGCGCTAGAATCGATCTGGATTTCCCCACCGTCACAGGAACCGAGAATCTAATTATGGCAGCCTGTTTGGCGAAAGGCACCACAAGCTTGCATCATGTTGCACGGGAGCCGGAAATTGCCGATTTATGCGCGTTCTTAGTCAAACGAGGTGCCAAAATTTCAGGTGCAGGGACGGACACCATTACCATAGAAGGTGTTTCTGAATTGCAGGGAGCTAAGCATTGGGTGATGCCTGATCGTGTTGAAGCCGGTACATTTGTGATGGCCGGGGCCATCACCGGCGGTGATCTGACGGTGAAAGGCTGCGTGACGGATCATTTGGGGAATTTGTTTACGAAAATACAGGAAATGGGAGTGAAGCTGGCAGAACATGCTGAAGGCGTACGGGTCCGTCGCACAGCACCATTACAAGCCGTAGAAGTGAAAACGTTACCGTACCCGGGTTTCCCGACCGATTTGCAAGCACAGATGATGGCTTTAATGTCTGTGGCTGAAGGAACCAGTGTGATGACTGAAACGATTTTTGAAGGACGGTTTTTGCATGTCCCTGAACTACAACGTATGGGGGCCTCCATTGAAGTAGATGGGCCGCATGCTGTCGTAAAAGGCATTTCCGCACTCACGGGCGCACCGGTGATGGCCTCCGACCTCCGCGCCAGTGCTGGGCTGGTTCTGGCGGGCTTGGCGGCTGAGGGAGAAACCACTATCTCACGGGTGTATCATTTAGACCGGGGGTATGAGCGATTGGAAGAAAAATTGGGGGCAGTGGGCGGTCAGATACAACGAATTCGAGAAGTCGCATGAGTGAAGGTATCACGATTGCCCTTTCCAAAGGCAAACTTCTTTCACCGACGCTATTGTTGTTCCGGCAAGCCGGGTACTCCGGGTATTATGTCCAGGAGGATGATCGTCGGTTGATTTTAGAATATCCCGAGCATGGGCATCGGGTCCTGATTGTTCGACCCAGTGATGTGCCGGTCTATGTTGAGTATGGGGCGGCTGATTTGGGTGTTGTGGGGAAGGATGTGTTGTTAGAGCAAAGCCCCGACGTTTATGAGCCTGTGGATCTTGGCTTGGGGGTCTGCAAATTAGTGGTGGCGAAACCCAATGGCCAAACACCGATCCAGCGATTATCGTCCAAACTTCGTATCGCCACGAAATATCCTAATATCACTGAACGATATTTTAACCAACAAGGGTTGCCCGTTGAACTGATAAAATTGTACGGATCGATCGAATTGGCGCCATTGGTTGGATTGGCTGATCGGATTGTGGATTTGGTTGAAACTGGGAAAACGCTCAAGGCCAATAATCTTGTTGAAGAGGAAATCATCGCCTGGTCTTCTGCGCGCTTGATCGTGAATCGCGCCAGCTTGAAAATGAAACATGCCACAATGACGGAGGTGCTCACCCGGATTAAAAAGCAGGTAATGACGAACCAATCACCAAAAGGGACGGGGAAAGGCGTGCGCCGGTGAAAATTCTTTCTTGGAAGGATCACGGGTTTTTAAAGGCGGTAGAAGCTGTTTGTCAGCGAGCAACCCAACAAAATTCCAAGGTGGAGCAATCGGTGCGGGCTATTTTGGATACCGTTCGTCGGGAGGGAGACAAGGCTGTTCAACGCTTTACGCATCGGTTTGATGGGATTCGCATTCGTCCAGACCAATTACGAGTCGGTCGACAAGAGATTTACGAGGCCTACACAGCACTTCCAACGTCTGATACGAAAGCCCTCAAATATGCGGCTCGACGCATTCGAACTTTTCATCGGAGGCAACGACGCACGACGTGGATCTATCGAAAGGACGGGATTCAACTTGGACAAATGATTACCCCCCTTGATGCGGTGGGAGTCTACGTTCCGGGCGGGAAAGCGGTCTATCCTTCATCGGTGCTGATGAACGCGATCCCCGCAAAAGTTGCGGGAGTTGGTCGTGTTGTCATGTGTACGCCAACGCCATCAGGTTCAATTCATCCTTCGCTACTCGTCGCGGCCGATATTGCCGGGGTTGACGAAATATATCGTGTGGGTGGGGCTCAAGCAATTGGAGCGTTAGCCTTTGGTACTCCAAGTATTTCCTCTGTGGATAAAATCATCGGTCCCGGGAACCTATACGTGGCCACAGCCAAACGGCTTGTCTATGGCTATGTCGATATTGATATGATTGCTGGTCCTAGTGAACTTTTGGTCTTAGCCGATTCGGCCAGTAATCCAAGCCATGTTGCGGCGGATCTTCTCTGTGAAGCCGAGCATGATGAAGAGGCTCGTGTCTATCTGGTGACGACGTCTATGGCGTTAGCTAAGCGCGCGGTGAAAGAGGTCAATCGTCAACTGGCTGAATTAGGGCGTCAAGCGATTGCCTCACGCTCGGTTGACGCGCATGCCATGGCGTTTGTCGTACGAACCGTAGAGGAGGCGTTTGCCCTAGCCAATCAAATTGCCCCCGAACATCTTTCATTAAATATGACGAGCGCATTCACATATCTCCCTCGTATCCGTCATGCCGGTGCTATATTCGTGGGGCGTTATACGCCACCAGCCGTGGCCGATTATGTTGCCGGCCCGAATCATGTATTGCCGACCGGAGGGAGTGCCAGATTTTTTTCTAGTTTAGGTGTGGATGATTACATCAAGAGGAGTAATGTGGTGGCCTATTCCCAGGCTGCCTTACACAAAGCCAAGCGCTCAGTTGTACGTCTGGCCACGTTAGAGGGGCTAGACGCACACGGGCGATCCATGGAGAGCCGATGGACATGAGCCAACAATCTGTTCCCAGATCCGCGACACAAGAACGAACAACTGCTGAAACCTCTATTCGTGTGCAATGGGTATTGGATGGAACGGGAAAGAATCAGATTCAAACCTCGATTCCTTTTTTGGATCATATGTTGAATCTCTTGGGTAAGCATGGATTTTTCGATCTATTGGTTGAAGCCAAGGGCGATATCGAGATTGATGATCATCATACGATCGAAGACATTGGTATTGTCATGGGCAAGGTACTGAATCAGGCGCTGGGGACGAAGGAAGGTATTGCACGGTTTGGTTTTGCTTCGGTCCCGTTGGATGAAACCCTGGCGCAGGTGACCGTTGATTTGAGCGGCCGGCCCTATCTGGTCTATAACGTGTCTTTGCCGACACGATATATTAAATCATTCGATTTAGGATTGTTTGAAGATTTTTTTCAGGCATTGGTGAGTCAAGGTGGGCTGAATCTTCATGTGAATGTTATGTATGGGCGGAATCCCCACCATATCATGGAGGCCATTTTTAAAGCCTTAGCGAAGGCCTTGGATCAAGCTGTAAGACGGGAGGATCGGATTGCAGGTGTATTATCCACCAAAGGTTTGTTGTAAATTGTGATCACAAAATTTCAAAAGAAGCGGAATAAGTTGGAAACATTATGATTGCGATCATTGATTATGGAATGGGCAACCTCCACAGCGTTCAGAAGGGTTTTGAGCGGGTTGGCCATGATGCGGTCGTGACGCGTGAGCTCGCGGTTATTGATCGGGCTAGTCATGTCGTATTGCCGGGCGTTGGGGCTTTTGGCGATTGTATGGCTAACGTAACTCGCTATGGGCTCGTGGATCCGATTCACCGGGCTATTCAAGCGGGTAAACCCTTTTTGGGTATTTGTATTGGCTTTCAACTCTTGTTTGCCGAAAGTGAAGAATTTGGATGCCATAAGGGCTTAGGGCTATTGCCAGGAAAAGTCAAAGCGATTCCCCTTCCTGATGGTAGAGGATCATCCTATAAAATTCCCCATATGGGCTGGAATACTATTCACATAGAGAAGCCGGCTCCACCCTTACAGGGGGTCGATTCTGATTCCTATGTCTATTTTGTGCATTCGTATTATGTAGAACCTGCAGATCAGGCGTTGGTCAGCACTCAAACGGACTATGGGGTCTCCTTTGCCAGCAGTGTGTGGAAAGACAATATTTTTGCGACACAATTTCACCCTGAAAAAAGTCAGACCGTCGGGTTACACGTCTTGAAAAATTTTGGTGAGTGGCAATGAGCAATGCCTTGAGCCTTGGCAAGAGATGGTGGCAGGGACGTCAGGCTATATGTGTGATGTTCGGTGTTATTGGGTGGTGCAGTGTGACATTAGGATGCGTCCCGTCGAAAGTCCATGTCCAGTCTGCTCCGCAATTTGATCCTTCAGCCATTTCCAGTATTGCTATCGTTCCATTCCAGGCGGTTCAAACGCCTCAATGGGGGTATGGCCAAACGCGCGGAGAAGTGAGGGATCCTGAAGAGATCCGTATGCAGTTTCGATTGCCGGGTGCTGATCAAGCTCAGCGATCAGATTCCCCGCAAGACCTCTATTCCGTCTCTGATACTGCGACTCAATTCATTACGGCACGGGT
>QIDY01000348.1 GCA_003228495.1 Nitrospirota bacterium | reverse complement strand
GATGTAGGACATTCGCGTGAATGGTAGCTATCGGATTAAATGGAGAGGAGTGTTAAAAGAGGAATTTTGAATAGGTTATGTGGAGAAAAGATATTGATGGGCACCTCTAAAAACTCCAACGTCTGAATTTTGGTGCCAATGATTTCAATGGCCTACAAGTGTGTAATTCTGAAAAACACCAGTTTTTAGAGGTGCCCTTATGTCTTAGATCAGTTGGAGTTGATCTAATTATTGCACTCTAGTTGATTGATGAAGAATAGAAATATTGTTGACAGCCAGGGCATACAGAAGTAGTTGAACTTGGTGATGATAGAATTAATAAAAAATACACATAAAGAAGAACGTGTTGTTATTGTTTGTAATGGGCCATCATTAAATAATATGGATTTGTCATTTTTGAAAAGGGAATGTGTCATTGGGGTAAATAAGATATATTTGGGTTTTCAGAAATTTGGGTTTTATCCACAGTATTATGTCGCAGTAAATCGCAAAGTTATTGAGCAGTCGGCCTCCGAAATTCAAAAGCTCAACTGTGTGAAGTTTCTTGGAGATCAAGGTGCAAATGGTTTTATTTCTGAAGGCCCATTGACCTATCTTCTTAATACGAAAAACCCGCCATTTCGTTTTTGCAAAGATATTGCGAGGGGGTTACATGAAGGGTGGACAGTAACATACGCTGCCCTGCAAGTTGCTTTCTATCTTGGATTTTTGGAAGTGATTATTATTGGTATGGATCATAATTTTACATTTTTTGGAAATCCTAACGAAGAAAAAGTATTACATGGGGAAGATCCTAACCATTTTTGTGGCAGTTATTTTGGTAACGGACAAAAGTGGGATAACCCTGATTTAGAACATTCCGAAGAATCTTATGAAATTGCGAAGTGGGTTTTTAAGCAGGATGGACGACGCGTTCTAGATGCGACTGTAGGGGGACATTGTCAGGTCTTTGATAAGGTTGACTATAGAAAAGTGTTTAGCGCGACATAATGTTTGCTTGGGTAGTAGCCTGAATTATTGAATCCCTCTAGGGTATCTTTCCTGTCACTTGCAATGGAGATGATTTGAGAATAAAGCGAGCGTGCGGAGAAAGGCCGTAAAGTGCACCAAGGGTTTTTGTCACAATTTTGATGGACTATTGTCTTGACCTTGAAAAATTTTAGGATATGCAATTGCGTTGAATCAGCCAATATGCGGTGCCTGAAACCACATAGGCTCGCAGTAATCGTCTGTTAAGGAAAATCTCATTTATGGTCTGGGATTTGGTTGACAAAGGCGGGATCATTTCCAAGAAAAATTCCAAGGGGAAGGTGCCACAGGCGTCAAGTTGATCATGGTTAATTGATACGTATGGAGCACAAACTAATGGTGGTTTGTAGTGATAGAATTCTAGTTGGTGCTGATGAAGAAGCGCAGATAACTCCTGCCTGTTCGAGGTCATCATGTAGGCTATTTAGAAACAGATTTTTAGACATACCAAGTGACTAAAGTTATCATAAACACCCCACAGTTCTTTCGGCAACTCATATACCTC
This sequence comes from Nitrospirota bacterium, assembly GCA_003228495.1. GTDB lineage: Bacteria > Nitrospirota > Nitrospiria > Nitrospirales > UBA8639 > Nitrospira_E. The sequence goes on along the minus strand of QIDY01000348.1, from coordinate 15,031 downwards.
TCGCCTTTATATTCAGGACAGACGGCACCATTTTGTGGCCATCCCATGTGGCTTCTTGCTGTCGGTAGACTGCTTTAGAGGTAATTAGCTATTTAACTTTTCACAAAGCTAATTGAAAGGCTGCATGTGACACACTCCCCCCGCTCTTTTTTAATGATCATCCTGAAACATTCGGATACGCATAAGACGACTACATGCCGAAATTTCCTATGGCTTTATTTAAGCCGACAATAGAGTGGTTCTTGGATTTGTGATTGCCTTGATGACTTATTTTATTATTAAGCTGGATCGTAAAAGTGGAAGTATTTTCTGAAGAAATGTGTGAACTGGGTGAAGGGCCAGTTTGGCATGCCAAACGTCAATCACTATTTTGGGTTGATATTTTAAATAAGTGTTTGTATGAGAAAAATTTTTTTAGTTGTAACAAATATTACGATACAAAGTGGGACCTGCCCTTTGTGATTTCTACGTTTGCCATAAGCAAATCCAATGATGGCTTTTTATGGGTGGTAATGGAGAATAGTTTTGGAGAATTCTGTTTAGCAACCGGGGAATATACCCCGGTTATCCCATTGCCAATTTTTGCAGGGTATAGGCCCAATGATGGAGGGACAGCGCCTGATGGGTCTTTCTGGTTTGGAACGATGGAAGAAAATTCTACTGGTCGGAAAGGACAGGTATTTTCTATATCACCAGAAGGTAAGCTTACGAAACAATTGGATAATATTGGAATACCAAATACCTTTTGTTGGTCAGTTGATGCCAGCACCTTCTATTTGAGTGATTCATTGAGACAACAAACCTTTTCTTATTCTGTCAACAAAGGAAAGCTGATTGACTCATCTAAAAAAATTCATATTGATCTGATAGGGAGCACAGCAACTCCCGATGGTGGTGCGATTGATACGGTTGGGAATATGTGGAATGTGCAATGGGGTGGTGCCCGAGTTTCTTATTATGATTCGACTGGGCAATTCCTTAAAAAAATTGAAGTGCCGGTACCTCAACCAACCAGCTGTTGTATCGGTGGTCCACGAAATCTTCATCTTTTCGTGACATCTGCACGTGAAGGATTGAGTGAAAAGACGATTGACGATTTTCCATTTTCAGGTGGGGTGTTTTTCACGGAACTCACAACGCCAGGATTGGACGTGAAGCCATTTTGTTTAGGGAGATAGCATGTTAGCGAGCATTGTTATACGAACATATAACGAGGAAAAATACTTAGAGGGCTTGCTTGCCACTATCTTTGCACAGGTCTGTGCTTTGGTAAATGTTGAAATTGTGATTGTTGACTCGGGATCGACAGACGAAACGTTAGATATCGCTAAAAAGCATGGATGCAGAATTGTTCATATCAGTAAATCAGATTTCACTTTTGGCCGTTCGCTGAATATAGGATGTGAAAACGCCAGAGGGGTATTTCTCGTATTTGTGAGTGGCCATTGTATCCCTACGAATGAGTGTTGGCTCGATGAATTAGTGAAACCGCTAATCGATGGATCTGTGAGCTACGTTTATGGAAGGCAAGAAGGTAGAGATACTACGAAGTTTTCAGAATCCAGACACCTTGAAAAATGTTTCCCACCCTATGCAAAGCTACCTCAAGATGGGTTTTTCTGTAACAATGCTAATGCCGCCTTAACAAGAAAGGCGTGGAGAAGGTTTGGTTTTCATGAAGAACTAACAGGCTTGGAAGACATGTATCTGGCAAAGCAGCTTGTCGAAGCTGGAGAGAGCATAGGGTATGTCCCCTCCGCCTCTGTTTACCATATTCATGATGAAACTTGGCGACAGGTTCGAATCCGCTACGAGCGAGAAGCGTTCGCTTTGCGACGTATTTTACCAGAGGTGCATTTCACGTTAGCTGATTTTATTCGTTTTTACCTCTCTAGTACGCTTTCGGATTCTTTCGTGGCAATTCGTGAAAAAGTATTTCTGAAAAAAGTTCAAGAAATTCTTTTGTTCCGTTTAATGCATTATTGGGGGACCTATAAGGGCAACCACGGGCATAGAAAGCTCTCCATGGCACGTAAAATGAGCTATTTTTATCCAAAAGATCTGGAGAAAAGTGTGTATGAGCAGAAAAAAGTTGGTTGCCTTGTTGCCAATGAAAGCAAATAGTGAGCGTGTTAGGGGTAAAAATTTCAGAGAATTGAACGGTAAACCGTTATTTCGTTGGATACTCAATACATTGCTGTCAATTGATGAAATTGAGCAGGTAATCATCAATACTGATGCACGTCGAATCTTGGAGGAAAACAGTCTAATTGAAACAGATAGAGTCATCATTCGTGATCGTACAGCGGATTTATGTGGTGATGTGGTGAGTATGAATAAAATCATTGCGGATGATCTTGACCATACCGATGCAGATATTTTTTTGATGACGCATACTACCAATCCATTCCTTAGCGCTGGCACGATTCGCGCCTGCATTAAAAAATTTATCGAATCAAAACAAGCAGGGATCGCTGATTCGGTATTTACGGCGAATAAAATTCAGACGCGGTTTTATCGAGAAGATGTTACGCCAGTAAATCATGATCCCAAGAATCTGGTAAGAACCCAGGAGTTGGAGCCATGGTTTGAAGAAAATTCGACCCTTTATATCTTCAGCAAAGAGAGCTTCTCCAAAACACATGCACGAATTGGTGCAAATCCATGTATCTATGTGAGCCCTAAGTTTGAATCAATCGACATCGACGATCCGGATGATTGGGAAATGGCTAGTGTCGTCGGTCGATATTTAGCTGAACAGGGAGTACATTAGTGTATAACGTTCTAGTGACCTGTCCTCCTATGTTGAGCATGTTTGAAGAATTTATCGAGCCTGCAAGAAAATGTGCCTTAGAATTAATACGAGCTAATGTCATGCAAGCTATGACGGAAGAGGTGTTGATTAAGGAACTCCCGAAGTATGATGGTTGGATTATTGGGGATGACCCAGCAACCAAGCCGGTATTAGTAGCTGGGAAAAAAGGGCATTTAAAAGCTGCTGTTAAGTGGGGTATTGGTATTGATAATGTCGATTTTTCTGCTTGCCAAGAGTTGGGAATACCCATTTCCAATACCCCGAACATGTTTGGTGGTGAGGTGGCTGATCTAGCGGTTGGCTATTTACTTGCTTTAGCTAGGCAAACGTTTTTTATTGATCGTGAGATTCGCAATTTAGACTGGCCAAAACCAGCAGGAATAAGTGTGACAGGTAAACGCGTAGGTATTGTTGGATTTGGCAATATTGGTCAAAACCTTGTTAAGCGATTAAGCGGCTTTGATGTAAAAGCGACGGTTTATGATCCAGGCAAAACTGGTAATCACGGCTTTGCCTTTGTGGAGAGAAAAGAATTTCCTGATGGCCTTGATGAACTGGATTTCCTGGTTTTTACTTGTGAACTTAATAAACATAATGTCCATATGTTCAATGCTGAAACGATATCTCAATTGAAACCCGGTGTTAACATTATCAATGTAGCTAGAGGCTCCCTAATAGATGAATCTTCATTGATCATGGCATTGCAATCCGGTCATATTGCAGCTGTTGCCCTTGATGTATTTGAGGTTGAGCCCTTGCCTGAAAATTCCCCTCTTCGAACTATGCCTCAGTGTATTTTGGGTTCCCATAATGGTTCTAACACCAAAGAAGGTGTAAGACGAGCCACTGCTGAAGCCGTGCGGATATTAGCGGAATTTTTGCATGGCAAATAAGCAAATCCCCTACGCAGTAATTACTGGTGCAAATGGCGGAATTGGCCAGGCTTTGGTGCGTGCCTTTGAACTGGAAGGCTATGCCGTCATTGCTACTGATTTATCACTCCCATCAGTAGACCTGCCCAGTAAACATTTTATCCAAGCGGATTTGCAGCAAATTGTGATTGATGAAAACTATGCCGAGGAGCGGTTTGCTGAAATCAGAAAACGACTCAACGGGTCACCTCTCAAGGTACTGATCAATAACGCCGCGATTCAAATGCTGGGAAAGGTTGAACACCTTACTCGCAAAGATTGGCGAACTACTCTTGAAATTAACCTTCTCGCTCCATTTTTTTTTTCACAGGCTTTATTGCCAGAACTGGACGTGGCAAGAGGCTGTATCATCAACATTAGTAGCATACACGCTCGCCTCACCAAGCGGGAATTCGCGGCATATGCAACCAGTAAAGCGGCTCTGAGTGGATTGACGCGATCTCTTGCGCTGGAGGTGGGGGATCGTATTCGAGTGAATGCAATCGAACCGGCTGCTATTGATACTGAGATGCTTAAGGGCAGTTTTGAGGGTAGGTCTGCTGAATTTGCACAATTAGAGCAGTATCACCCCACCCACTGTATTGGTAAACCGGAAGAAATAGGGAGACTTGCTATTATGTTAGCAGGTGAAGAACTGTCGTTTTTGAATGGAGTGACGGTCCCATTGGATGGTGGGATCGGTGGGTGTTTACATGACCCAAGTTAAGCATGTTCCGCCTACTGGCTTCCATTTCCGTCTCTTGATTGATCATTCTAAAGATGGCATTTCATTCTAATAGCAGATTTTCCTCTCAGAAAATAACCAATTAGAAAATAAGAGTAAACTGTGAACGAGTTGAAATTCATAGAATCCATCCTCGATTACCTGAATATTGAGGGGAAGATACTGTTTGATGTGGGCGCCCATTTTGGAAGCTTTTCGAAGCCGTTTGCCGAGAAAAATTGGAAAATTCATGCATTCGAGCCTGATCCCGACAATCGGGTGAAATTAGAGACCTGGGCTCATGAATTTCCCGGGCTCATGATCAATCCCAATGCGGTTGCCGACAAACCCGCAGCAGGCGCAAAATTTTTTAAGAGTGATGAATCTACGGGTATTAGTAGCCTGAGTTCTTTTACCGATGGTCATTTTGAGGGACCACTGGTGGATATTATTACCCTTAAGGAATATTGTCTGGGTCATTTAATTGAAGACATTGATCTGCTGAAAGTAGACACCGAAGGACATGATCTTTTTGTTTTGAAAGGGTTTCCATGGGAGAAGATCAAGCCAAAGGTTGTAATGACCGAATTTGAAAACAAAAAAACAGTCCCACTTGGATATCGGTATGAAGACCTGGCGCAATATTTGGTAGCACAAGGCTACTCGGTTTTTGTCTCTGAGTGGAAACCGATTGTTAGGTATGGTATCCAGCATGATTGGAATCGTTGCTTCATGTATCCGGGGCCACTAGAAACCGAGGATGCCTGGGGAAATTTTATTGCCCTGCGCAATGATTTTAACCGCAATGTGTTCTGGTATGGTATCGCAGATGTTCTATGTGTTGCGGATCAGGTGTCCCACCGTAGGGAGCAAATAATTCAGGCGAGGAACGAACAATTTGAGAAAAAAGATGAACTAAATTTTAACCACAAAGAGATGGTTTTGGCTCTAAATGACAAAATGGCTGAGGTTGAAAGAATCCTATTGAACCTAGAGAAAAACAACGAAGGAAAAATAGGAAAAACTATGAATAATTGTAACCATACAAAAAATAGCAACAATGTAAACGGCCTACTTGCACATTTTAAAGAAATTTATAAATTATTGCCCTATGAAATTCTATCGTATTTTTCTGCTGGGCTCTGTTTGGACGTAGGTGCTGCAGCAGGGTTTTCCACTAAGCGTATGTTATCGGCAAACGCTGAGTGCAAGGTTTTGGCTTTCGAGCCTTTTGATGGGAATTTGCCGCACTTGAAGCATGCGTTAAGTGACATTGAAGGTTGGCAGCTTGTTTCAAAAGCTGTTTCAAATTTTTCAGGTAAAGGCGGGTTTTTTGTTTCATCGACAGTCAAGGGAACAGAAAAAAACTGGCAAGGGTTGATCGGTTATTCTTCAATTGGTCATTTGATCCCTTTTGAAAAGATAGGGCGTTACGATTCCGAGCGTACAAGTACCGTTGATGTCTGTTGTATTGATGAGTATGTGACTGAGCATGTTCTGTTCATGAAAATGGATGTTCAAGGGGCTGAGTTTGAAGTGCTTCAAGGTGCGAAGCAGACGATTAAAAATCATGGAATTAGTGTCATATATGTGGAGTTTTCTGGAGACATAAGGGTGTTAGAAATTATTTCGGATTTAGGCTACCTGATTTTCGATACCAAATATTTACTCATTCCGCAAGTCGAGAATGTTATGCCCGAATCTTTGGGTATGCTTGAGAACCAACCGCTACATTTATCTACTGGTAAAACTGCGCTGGAAGGGTTCATTCCGAGTCGCCCACAAGGGTTCTCGGAACTTTGTGATTTTATGAAAAAAATACACAATGAAGTAGGGTTTTTTCAGACAGATTTATACTGTGTTCATTCATCATTTTTGCCTTCATTTCTTAATGCGCTTTCAGCCGCCTATAAAGATGTGGAGTGCTCTCAGTCTTCTTCCTTAACTTCTCAAGTTTGCAAGACAAGCCTTTTTTAATATTTCGATGAATAACACTCCGTTGCCCAGTCTCAATCCTTTCCGCTATCAGATCTCGCGCCACAATCTTTCGGCTCAAGATATTTAATCCAAGGTGGAGTCGTTAGTAGACGCTATAAATGGCTGTGGTAAAAAGTGTGATATCCCAACCATATAGCCCGAAATTAATCGGACGTCAATTAAGTCATTTTTTCCGCAAGCGTCATCCCACCGCTTCTGTCTTGAAGAAAGCCTGTAGATCACAATTACTCAGGATCCAAAAGAACTCTTGGAAAAATTTGAATAACCGGGAATAAGTCATAGGAAACTTCAAACAATGAGAAAGGTATGCCTAGTAGAGTAGGAAAATTATTCCCCAGGCGTAGCGTTGCGGTTCTTTTCTTATTTGCTTGATGCCCAATATGTGGTTGGTAAAAGATGACCCAAAGCCATCGACCCATAACAAGTATTGTTTATTGGTTTTATGCACATTGGCTCAACAATTTCGGTTAAGAGATTTACGATTCACTAGACTAGACTGCGTTGGCTGTTAAGACGCTTGATCAGGAAAGTCATGGATTTTGTGTAATGTAGAAGTCTGAGTGATGGTGGAATGCCCTTATGCTTTTCATGGCATATTAATTGTAATGTTTGCAATACATAAATCTCCTTCATTCCCAAAGATGCGACCGAAAATGAATAGGCGAAATGGGATCCTAGAAAACGGGCCTGTACTTAAAAAAAGTGCCCTCATAAGTGGGATGGCTAGATAGTTTTGCCTTACGGTCAACTGCCATCGATGGACGGTCATCTTTATGACGGCAATGTTCTAAATAAAATATTACGATCCATTCAGCAAGTTGCGATCAACAATCTTGGTTCTCAAAATCACGCAAGAGTGGTGTTTGGCTTCGTGTAACTGAATTTGTTTCATCCACGAATCCTCACGTCGTGGGCAAAACTGCGTGCTAACGCAGGTTTATAGGGAAATTCCTTTCAAAGGATTACTTGTTGTGTATAGAGCCCTCTTGAGAAAGGGATGTCAAGTTGAAGGAAGATAACGCCCAGCAGGTTGGTTGTGTGCAGTGCGATTTGCCAAATACCTGCAAAGTGACTGCGATCGTTTCTGTCTTTCGTGCCGAACGTTTCATGCAAGGTCTTCTTGATGATCTTGAAAGACAGACCTTAGGGCAAGAATTGGAAATCGTGATTATTGATGCAGCTTCGGACGAAAATGAAAGAAGGATTATTGATCAGTATCAAAAACGCAATAAGAATATTCAATACGTACGTACGGGTACTCGGATTGGAATTTACGAGGCTTGGAATATAGGTGTCAGTTTGGCCAGGGGCCAATATATTACGAATGCCAATGCCGATGATCGCCATAGGCCAGATGCTTTTGAAAAAATGGTGAAAATATTCGAAGACAATCCTGCAGCCGGTCTGGTGTATGCAGATGTTGGTGTGACGGAACAAGAAAATGAAATCATAGAAACCGCTACATTGAGCGGGGAGTTTCGATGGCCAGACTTTAATTCTCAATTACTGTTTCAAGTGTGCTATGTCGGTCCTCAACCAATGTGGAGACAAGAGCTTCATAAGCGCTATGGGTTCTTTGATCCAACCTTGAAATCCGCTGGAGACTATGAATTTTGGTTGAGAATTTGTAGGAATGAGACATTCATTCATCTTCCAGAGATTCTTGGCCTCTATCTTCTTTCATCAAGTGGTGTAGAACATGGAAATCAAAGCCTTTCTTATAGAGAGTCTGAACTTGCCAGAAATCGCCACTGGCTCACGGATTGGGGTATTCGGCCATCACCTAAGGGGAACTTTTTTATGAGCACTTCTGAAGTTGCTGAACCGAAAACTATTTCGATCTCCGGGCCTTTAGTGTCGATTATCATGCCGACTTACAGTAGGCCACAAATGCTTCTCTTAGCTTTGCAGAGTATCGTCAATCAAACCTATTCGAACTGGGAAGTTATTGTAGTGAATGATGGTGGTGATGATGTGGAAAATGTTCTGTCCACGGTTTTTGCGGGAGAGAGAATTGTCTATGTGCGGCTACCAAAAAATAACGAGCGGTCGTATGCGAGAAATATTGGCATTAGCGTGGCCAAAGGCAAATATATTGCCTATCTGGATGATGACGACCAATATCTTCCCGAACATTTAGAAACGCTTGTCACTTTCTTAGAAGCGGGGCCCTATGAAGTGGCCTATACTGATGCCTATCGTGTCGTCCATGAAAAAAAGAATGGCCGTTATGTAGAAATTCAACGTGATGTACCCTATTCGGATGAATTTTCTCGAAGCAACATGCTCCAAGAAAATTTCATACCGATTTTATGTGTCATGCATTTGCGATCGTGCCTTGATCGCACTGGGTTGTTTGATGAGAGCCTGAATACGCATGAGGATTGGGATTTATGGATCAGAATGTCCGAAGAAACCCCCTTTCACCACATTAAAAAAGTGACCGCTGAGTTTTCCTGGCGTTTGGATGGCAGTACGACAACCAGTAGCCGGCAGGATGATTTTATTACCACTAAAGCCCGGATTCTTCAAAGATATGGAAACCAAAGACCTAGGGGATTCGAAAGTGAAAAAACCCAAAATCTAGTAAGTGCTAATGCCGAAATGTCAAAGGGCTCCTCTTTTTCTTGCTCAATTATCATTCCGGTATTTAACAAAATCGAATTGACTCAGCAATGTCTCACCCATTTGGCCGAAGTGACCACAGAGACCTCTTATGAAGTCATTGTGGTCGATAATGACTCTTCGGATGGGACGGCTGAGTTTCTGTCTTCCTTAAGGGGAGATATCCAGGTCATTACCAATAATGAAAACCTTGGATTTGCGAAGGCTTGCAACCAAGGGGCTGCAGCGGCTAAAGGGAAATATCTCGTGTTTTTGAATAATGACACGATTCCCAAGCCTGGTTGGATGAATTCATTAGTATGCGAGGTGGATTCCCATAAGGATGTAGCAGTTGTTGGAAGTAAGTTGTTGTTCCTCAATAACACAATCCAACATGCTGGAGTGGTGATATCACGACACCATCGGACCCCTTATCACATATTTACTGGTGTCGCCGAGAGTTTCCCGGCTGTGAACACCCGAAGGGAGTTTCAGGCGGTGACGGCCGCATGTATGTTAGTTAGAAAAGAGACCTTCGAGGAAGTTGGTGGCTTTGATGAAGGTTTTGTGAATGGATTTGAAGATGTAGATCTTTGCTTCAAGGTGAGAGAGCTTGGATTGAAAGTTGTGTATCAGCCTCGAAGTTGTCTCTATCATTTAGAGAGTCAGACCTCAGGACGGAAAGCTCACGATGAATCCAATGCAAAACGATTTGTAGAACGGTGGAAACATCAATGGTTGGTTGATGAAGATCTTGTGGCCTATCAAGGTGGATACCTCATTCAACAATATTTTTCCAAAGGGAGCTTGCAATCACGATTGATTCCTATTCATGAGGTAACTGATCTTGCTGCGTGGCAGTGTGTCGTTGATCTACAGCAGCTATTATTGAGGCGAAAGTGTCAACCATTGAGTGAAATGACAGATAGGCAAAAGATTCCTGATTTGTTCGCTGATGTTGAAGCATGGCCAAATGACCCAGGAATTCTTGAGTGGGTTGGGGGTGTTTGTGAAACGCTACAGTGTGAACAGGAGGCCCTACGTTTCTGGGAAAAGTTACTGACACTTGTCGATAATTCGAATGCAAGATTAGGATTAGCCCAGGTTTATCTAAAAGCTGGAAATATTGATGTCGCACAAAAGCATTTAGATGCATTAAAACATGGTTTTACTCCAAGCGCTAATGGATGGACGTTACAAGGAATTGTTTCCATGCAGCGCCAAAATTATTCCGAAGCCCAAGAAGCATTTGAGCAATCGTTGGCTATTGATGCGGAGAATATTAAGGCTCGCATGGGTTTGGGAATGGCCTGTATGGGACTTGGTCAGACCGCTGAAGCATGGAGTAGTTTTGAGAAAGTGGCGTCTGTCGAACCAGATCATGTCGAAGCCATACATTGTTTGATTCAGGCTGGGACAGCCTTGCAGCGATGGGAAGCTCTAGCAAGTCACTTGACTCGATTTGTTGAACGGAATCCCGCCAATTGTGATATTCGGTTTGCGTTAGCCGGGGTGCAATTCCGAACCAGCCAAGTTGAAAAGGCCAATGAACATCTTATCTGGCTACGACTGGTTCAACCAGACTATGAAGGACTGGAGGATTTAGAAAGTCGGTTACTTCCTTCGCAGTCTCAAGAGAACTTGGTTTCGACGCATTAGGAGGAAGTTATTGCCGAGTCAAAATCGACGATGTCTCGAACTCTCCTTCTACAGTTAGCACGCTTGGGGGATCTCCTCCAGTCTCTGCCAGTTATTACCTCCCTGCAGACCCATTTCCCAGAACAGCAATTAGATCTTTTGTGTGCGGCGCCTTTGACGCCAATTTGCAAGCTTTTCCCAGGTATTCAGAGAATTTACCCTTGGGAAGGAGAGCGATGGCATGGCTTTGCCAGGATGGAAGAGGGAGGCAACGAGCGATTAGTCGAAGAGGCAGGACAATACGTGTCAGATTTTGCTTTTCCCCCATATACCCTGGCCTATAATTTGAATAATCATCCTCGAAGTATCCTGGCATCCCACTTGTTGAGTGCTCGAGTGGTGGGGGCTGGTGATCGGGGGCCGTTAAATCCGAGGCTCCCGCCATGGGTGGAATTTTTGCAACACGTGGCTCGTGAGCGTGGGGCGAATCGCATTCATTTAGCCGATGCCTTTTGTGGCTTATGTGGAGTGAGCCCGCCAAGGGTGATACCGATCATTCAAGCCCACGATATTGAGTTGCCGCCTGATCTTGAACAGATAGTCAACGATTCTTCATTTGTGAAAATTGGAATTGTGCTTGGGGCTGGAGATGCTGATCGGCGAGTGCCACTTACGACGTTGTGTCGTTTAATCGAAGGCTGTACGGATCTTCTTCCCAATTGTCTGTGTGTGCTTATTGGAGGTGCGGGAGAACGAGAAGCGGCCTTGGCCTTGGAGGATAAACTTTCTTCCCAATATCTTTCTCGGATACTTAATTGCGTGGGGAGAACGACTTTGCCACAACTCGCGCATTTGTTCAATCGATGTCAGTGGGTGATTGGATCAGATACCGGTCCGCTGCATCTGGCGGTGGCTTGTGGAGCTCGAGTCATTGGCTGGTATTTTTCCCGAGCCCGTGTGCATGAAACGGGGCCGTATGGTGTGGGACATTATGTGTGGCAGTACAGAGGAAGTGCACATTCGGAAAGTACGGATTGCTCTCGGGAGAAGGGCGGACCTCACCTGCCTTGTTCATGGCCTGTGCTGGAAACCCTTCAAATCATACACAATCAACATACGGGTGAAAATCCATCGGGATGGGAACTATGGAATAGTCACCACGATGAATGGGGCATGTTTTATACAAATGGGGAGAACTCGGAAATTGCGGTAAAGCTGAGGGAAGAGGTCTGGAAGCGGTTGTCTGTTAAAGGGCCAAATCATCAAGAGTTCTCTACTATGAATGCCATGACAGCAGGATAGTTAGCATGAATCTGTTTCAACAAAACCTAGAAATACTTCGGCGTCACAATCGGGCGTTGGCGGCACAAGTTTTGAAAATCTCTGGTGGGACGTTGTCTATTCAACTGGCCAAGACTGGTGTGCCTACGGCAGTGGTGAAGAATCGAGCTATTCATAGTGCCTATGATCCTATTCGTGAAGCGGAGCGATGGGCTGAACATCAAACGAAAGACTGTCAGTCCGGGGAAACACTCGTCGTGTTAGGTGTGGGTTTGTTGTATCACGTGGAAGCGTTGCGTACGAAGTTACCTCAAGACTCAGTTGTCGTCGTTATTGTTTCAGATCTATCAGAACTCGTTGATGCACTATCTGTTCGATCTTTGGATGGGTGGGGAGATCGAGTCTGCTGGGTGTGGGGTCATTCAGAACAGATGGCTCGACAAGTCACTCAGCAGGCCTCACGTCTTCGACTATTAACCTACGAACCAGCTTTGATGATTCATCAGCAGGAGTATGATGCTTTTCGTCTGCAGCTTCGTGACCAATTAGCCAAGGGAGTCAGTGGTCGGTTGCATATCATGGTGGTTGGTCCGATTTATGGGGGATCTCTTCCCATCGCTGGGTATGTGGTCCGAGCTTTGGAATCTCTGGGCCATCGAGTAAGTTGGGTGGACCATAGCCTGCATGCCCCAGGCTATCAACATCTTCAAACCATTCAGGATGATCGGCTTCGCACGACTGTCCAGCAACGGTTTAGTGATACCTTAGGGGTGATAAGCCTGGCACATGTTGCGGAGGATCCCCCCGATTTCGTCCTGGCCATGTCACAGGCGCCTTTGTCCATGGCTGTGCTGGAACAAATGCGTCGAAAAAAAGTCTTAACGGCCATGTGGTTTGTAGAAAATTTCCGACATTTTGCTTACTGGCAGCAGATGATTGAAGGCTATGACTTTTGGTTTGTCATGCAGCAAGCCGCTTGCTTGGAGGCTTTCAAGAATTCTGGAGCTTCCCAGGTTTCCTATTTGCCGTTGGCGGCTGATCTATCCATCCATCAGAGTGTCGATTTATCGATTCAGGAACAACAAGAGCTGGGGGCAGATGTCTCGTTTCTAGGTGCGGGCTATCGCAATCGACGGGAAATGTTACCAGTCTTATTAGGGCACGAGTGGATCTTTAAGTTGTGGGGGAATGAATGGGATCGCGCAGGAGTACTCGAAACGGTACTTCAGCGAAACGGGGCCCGAATCGATACGGCCACCAGCGTGAAAATTTTCAATGCCACATCGGTAAATATAAATCTTCATTCCTATACGGGTATCGGCTTTGATCCTGAGGGCGATAGTGTGAATCCACGAACGTTTGAACTAGCAAGTTGTGGTGCCTTTCAGGTGATTGATCATCGAACATTATTGGCAGAGTTATTTGATGAATCGATGATGGGGATTGTGAAAACCCCCGAGGAGTTTGTGCCCGCAGTTAGAACCTATCTGCATGAGCCTGAGCAGCGGCAGGTTATGGCAGAGCGGTCAAGAAAACGTGTCGGCATGTCTCATACTTATGCCCATCGCATGCAGACTCTATTAAGTACGGTAGGTTTGGCCTCACCGGATCGTATTGGGGCTATCCTGCAAGGTGAGCGTCAAGCCGAATCGTTGTTGGCGCGTAGTCGCGATTGTCCTGAATTGCTTCCACTGCTGAGATCATTTCCTAAAACTGATCGAGTAGAGCTGGTGGATGTGGCTAGGACGATTCGGCAGAAAGGACCAGAGGCCACGTTGAGCCGGGAAGAATTACTCGTTCTGATGATGGATGAATACCGTCAGGAAAAGCGAGATTTTTTGTGAAACAAGTTTTAATAATCAACATCACTCGAATGGGGGATCTTATTCAGATGATTCCCTTGCTAGCGCGCTTGGAAGAAGAATGTCCCGGTGTGGCGATTGATTTGATGGTGGATCAAGAATTTGCCCATGTGGCCACGCTGATTCCAGGTGTTCGCCACGTGTTAGCCTTTGATTTTCAAAAGTTGATGGATGAGAGCCGGGTGTGTGCTCGTGATGTTGTGTCCCTTTATCAGGATCTTTCCACCTGGGCCAAACCCTTGCTGCAGGTTGGATATGATCGTGTGGTCAATTTGACCTTTAATCGGCGCAGTGCCTTTCTGGTTAAGTTTTTTGGTTGTTCCGATGAGCGTGGTATGACCACCGCCCACGATGGGAATTTTCTCGTAAAAAATTCCTGGATGAAATATTTTCTAGACTTTCATGCCTATCGCCATGTAAATCGCTTCAATATTGTCGATTTATATGCGCTTGGGGGAAGCGGACCAGGCAGTTTTCATCCGATTCAATTAAGGGTGACAAATGAACTGCGTGATTGGGCCCGAAACTTTCTTCGGCAGTCTGGGACTCCAGGTACTTGGGTGGCGGTACAAGTCGGGGCCAGTGATCCGATGAAAGCCTGGCGCCCCGAATACTTTGGGCAATTGATGGCACATCTTAGTCGTGAGCAAAATCTGGGCTTTGTGCTGATTGGAACCAAGAAAGAAGAGCCTGTTGTGAAGGAGGCGGTGCATGTCTATCAACAAGCCGGCGGACGGGGGGCGCTTTGCGATGCGGTTGGACAAACATCGGTTCCGGAGCTTATTGCCCTCTTGCAACAATGCCAATTGATGGTGACCAACGACACGGGGCCTATGCATATGGCTGTGGGGGTTGAGACACCCGTTCTGAATATGTCAGTTGGCCATGTGGATTTTTGGGAAACGGGACCGTTTGGGCCAGGGCATTGGGTGGTACAGCCTGATATTGTGTGCGGCCCATGTGGATTCGACAAAGTCTGTCCTCATCATGCGTGTAAAGACCAAATCATTCCACAAGAAATCGCCCAATTGGGCCTGCATATATTAGGTCACGAGGAATTTCCAATATTTGAATCGAAAATTCGGGTGTATGAAGGAGGAATGAACGAGGACCAGTTGGGCACGTTTGTTTTGCGATCTGGCTATGAACCAACTCTCACATCTTGGTATGGCACCTATTGGCAGCGCTATTGGTATGA
>QIDY01000033.1 GCA_003228495.1 Nitrospirota bacterium | reverse complement strand
GTGTCGCCGTTCCGGACGAGTAAATCGCCAAAGAGCATACAGCATCAAGAACACCGCACTCAGATTCATCCAAAATCCGGCTGATCGTTTGGGTTTATTCTTTTCCTTTGGAACAGGGGCCTGCCCCGCAAGGGACGCCAGAGAAAGTACCGAACGGTACACATTCGTTCCATAGCTTCTTGATTGAAACATGGGTTGCAAGAAATTCAAAGAAATTTCGTCTAGCTTTCGAGGAGTCACAAACGCTAAGAGACTTTTTCCCACGACAACCACGGCTTGACGATCTTGCACGGCCACCAGTAACAAGATGCCCCGTTCCTGTTGAGCCGTTCCAATCCGCCAGGCTTCATAAAGTTGAGTGGCATAATCTTGAGCATGGGGAAGTGGCTGTATCGAATCACGCGTGACGACCACCATCTCGACCCCGGTATTTATTTCCAGATCTTTGCATACTGACCGAATTTGCGCATACCATTCCTCATCTAGCACATTCGCATAGTCACTAACATAGCCAAGCGGGGTTGGCATATTCTGCTCTGGAGGAGACATTCCCCAAGAAAGCGAACAGAGAGCCAAGATCATCACAAGAGCCGACACACCTAACGCATGGCGATATTGGGTCATAGCCGTCCTTCTTGACGAAGCTCCTGGATTCGCTTCGAGAAAAGTTCCAAATTTTGAAGATAACGGTCATAGACTTTCCCCCACTCTAACGAACCAGGGCTGCTTAACCCTCTCTTGATAGAGAGTATTTCCAAAAAGATAGTCGAATCGAACTGTAAGGCCCCGGGAAGGCATTCCAGAATTTCGATATCCTTCCCATTTGATGGCTGCCCTAAACGATGAAGAAGACCACGAATGCAAGGCAGAACGGCCGTAATAGAAAGTAGAAGTAAGGCCTGAATGGCCTCTATCCGCGCCTCTCCTTCAATAAATCGTTGCCGCAATCGAAGCAGATTGGCCATGAGTTCTTGCTCACACTGCCAACCTAATCGAATAGTATCGAGAGGGAATTCGACGAACGGATCATGCCCGGCCAGGACCACATGATTTTGGATCATTTGCAGACACTCCAAAGGAAAAAGGTGCCTGGACCGGACGAGGTCCTCCTTCGTCATGAGTAATGGAGCCACAATTTGATGTTTCCCCCATTTGCGATGCAGTTTCCCCGCGCGCCGTAAAAGATCCACGGATAGATTCCGAACCACCAAGAGGATATTGATATTCGACCGGCCCACAATAAAATCACCCCTTGATGCACTGCCAAAAAGAACCAGCCCATCCAAAACGGAGGACCAATCCTGATGAATCTGAGCCATAATTTTTTCGAGATGATCCTGAACGTCTTCAGGAAGATCTAAAGACTGCAAAACAGGAGAAGCCATGATCATCCACCCAATATTTCACGATAACAAAACACGTAAAACAAACATGATAGCCTCAATGACTGAGGGCTCCTCAGGTGGATCGACTGAAGGCCGAAGCCTTTTAGAGGCCAATCATGCATCATCATCCAACCCTTCGGGTATTAATGAGTGCTAACCTTCAGTCTTCAGCCTAAATACCTGAGTAGTTACGTTTAGTGAACCCTTAGGCTGGTTGCGTGTGAACAGGAACCTGATCGGCCCGTGGATCAGGTAATAGCCCGGCAGCTTGAAAGCGATCAAGCCACCCAAAGGGTGCGGTTGACCGCAACCCGGCAGTAGCCGAAAGTACCTGGTATTGCAAACGCCTATTCGCATCCATCGTCCGAAATACTCGGTCTCGTAACATCCCAAGTACCGGATTGCCGGTATTCCAAAAAAAGACTTCTTCATCAGCCAACTGCTGTAACATCGTGATGTGAGATCGACGAGCGGTTTCGAACGGTTCCAGAGATTTGGCCGTCCAATCCTGCTTGCGCTGACAGTCTTCAAGAACACTGGCAAGGGTGAGGGCATCCACCATGGCTTGCATTCTCCCTTGAGACGCATGGGGATTCATCCCATGTGCGGCATCACCCATAACGACGGCTCGATCAACGGACCAGGTTTTGGCCCTGACTCTTCCAGTACCCATATAGGCGGTTTGGTCCCAGTCCACAAAAGAGTCAAAGAGTGATCCAAGAGCAGGAGCGATGGTCTTCCATTTCTCGCGAAGGGCTGCCACTCCCTGTTCCTTCAGTTGGTTGAGTGAATGAGAAGAGACCATATACAAGGCATAGACCTTCTGGCCGGGAGCTGGGAAAAGCCCCAAAATTGTTTTTTTTCCGACATAATACTGTGCTTCACCAAAGTCATCAGGAGAGTCCAACGCTGCGACTAAGTAACCATCCTTGTAACGATGGAGAGAGGCGGAAATCCCCATGGCCTCACGGACCTGTGAAAAAGGACCGTCTGCTCCCACCACAACTTGCGCGCCTATCTGAAGAGGAACTCCATCGATCTCGGCTTGTACACCAACAATATGATTCTCTTCACGAAGGAACGATTTGAACGTGGCGTTAAAATGGAGTCCGTTAGAATTTTCTCGCTGAAGGCAATCAAGGATGGTGTGATGGACCACATTTGGCCACATCACTAAGGCCCGATTAAACGGAGGCGGCAACATTCCATAATCAATAGTACAGAGACGCTTTCCTCCGCTCTTAAGAAAATGGAAAAATCTGACCGGTTTCGATGCATCGGCCGGTAGCGCTTCCAGCAATCCTAGATTGTGAAGCAACGCTTGGCCATTGGGTTGAAGTATTTCTCCCCGAAGTCCTTCCGGAGGTCCGGCAGCTTGCTCCAAGACCAGATTGGCAATGCCCTTTCTGGACAGAGCGATACCAAGGATAGCGCCCCCACCTCCCGCCCCTATAATAAGGACATCCGTTGTTTTGTCCATCTCGCAATATACCAGGATAAATTTTTATAAAGTAATACTTTTATTTTTGGTTTTACTGAAACAGAAAAAAAGAAGTCGGCCGTTCAGGGAAATACACATTAATCAGAAAAAATAGATTGAAAATTCTCGTCGGCTTCCTGCCAAGCCTGAGGATACGTACTGGACAACCAGTCACGAAGGTACAATTTTTGTTGTACGGACAACATGGTTTTTATTTGGTGGGTACGCCCCTGAAGGGGCTGAAGAAAACCGACTTTTTTAACGGGGTCTAATGTAGCCGTCCGAACATACATACTGGTGTAAACCGTGGGAGCCTGCTCATCACCATCACCTTGAAGCCAAACAGAAATGTATGTGTCCATCCGCAATCCCGAACTATCCAAGGCAGGGGCGGTTTCATGAAAGAGCTCATTTTCATTTTGTTCCAAGGGAATCGCTTCCTCTGCTCGAAATACAATATTCCGCTTCCACATACATCCACGTCCTTTATCCAGGAAAATACAAGAAATGCCGGACCCGATAGTCTCAAGTGATTTAGAGGAAAGTCAAGGCAAGAGATTGCCCTTTGGGGTTAAAAGGCATAGGTGTTTAAATTTGCCTCCAATTTACGCTAGAATCAACTATTATTCTCTTTTATCTTTTGGAAATTCCCCCTCCGCTTATGGAAAATTTCTATCTCGCCATGCATCACATTCATCGTCCCAAACCATGGAGGTCCCATTCGTGAAGACACGATCCAAAGACGTCAGACTATTCTGGAGTATCCTGAGCCTTCTCGTTTTAACCAATTGCCAAGGCACAGGACAAACCGTAAATTTTGATCCTCATGCCCTTTCTTCCCATTCCCCAAAGGCCGCAGCCATTAATGAAGAAAGCTTGACGATTGTGGTTGAACCTTTCCAGGATGCCAGACCAGACCAACAGCGACTGGGATCTCGGACACATTTATGGGGGGGCAGCACCCACTTTAACGCCTGGAATGGCAATATCAGCGAGGGCATGGCAACGCTGGCGATTGAATATCTGCAACAACGCCATTGGCGTGCCTCCCAACTTGCCGACGACCCGACACAGGCAAATCCCGCAAGCGATGTCACCTTAACGGGAACTGTCTTATCTTTGGATGCCAATGCTAAAAGCGGGTTTGGCTTTACGGATATCGTGGTAGACATGAAGGTCCGTTTTGAAGCCAAGAACAAAGCGGACGGGAGCAAAATAAGAATGGTATTAGGAGCCACCGGCACAGATACTGTTGCTGTCTTTTCTCCTCAGGATGTTGAACGGCTTCTCAATTTAGTGGCGAAAGATTTGTACAATCAATTGTTTCAAGACCTCAAGGTGAAAAATAAGGCCTTTCATTTACAATCTGGCTCCCCTTCCTAGCCTTTCTTGACATTAATGTGCCAAAATCGCCGCGACCACTCGATCAAGCCCCACATATTGGACTCTTATCATTAGGAGGTGTTGTTCAACAATTCATTTGAGACTCATTAAAAGAGGAAGCTTGCTCCAACTTCTCCAGAATGCGCATTGGTTCTTCGGCTTTTGAATGATTATTTTTTTCGTCTTCATGAAGCGTATGACTGGAAAAGGAGTTGGTAATGAATCAAGTAACTTCTGAATCTTCTGTTCCTCAAGCCAATATTTTGATTGTCGAGGACGAGCAAGGCCCAAGAGAAGCCTTAAAACTGATCCTTTCCCCTTATTTTAACCTCTATACCGTTGATCGTGCCGAAGTCGCAGAGCAAATTCTTGCGACCCATCCGATTGACCTTGTTACCCTTGACCTCAAACTTCCAGACCAACCTGGGACCGACCTCCTCGCAAAAATCCGTGAAAAGGGTCACGATGTCGATGTTGTGATCATTACCGGCTATGGCACCTTGCAATCAGCTATTGACGCAATTCGCCATGGCGTCGCGGCATATATCCTTAAGCCTTTTAATGTTTCGGACGTATTAGAAGTCATTAAAAAAGCACTGGAACGGCGAAAGCGCTTTTCATCGCTTCAGGGAGCCCTCCAAGCACTAGGAAATCTCTGGACCTCCGGTGTTGATGTTCAGACAGCCATCGCCAATATTGAAACGCTTTTAGGAGCGAAACATCCCGAATTGGTGCAACATGCCAGCCGCGTCAAGTTTTATTCCTCTTTGTTGACGGAACATCTTTCATTAAACCCAGAGGATCGTGAGGCCATCCTTCTAGGGGCCTATTTGCACGATATTGGAAAGATTGGCATTCATGATCGGCTCATTGCAGGGGATCATTCCCTCTCCAATCACGATCAAGAACTCATGAAATGCCATACTACGATGGGTGCACAATTCATCAGTAAGATTCCCTTCCATCCTGCTGTGGAACAGAGTATTCGCTCTCATCACGAAAATTTCGATGGATCGGGATTCCCCGATGGGCTCGGTGGAGACCAAATCCCTCTTCCAGCCCGCATTGTTGGATTGGCCAATATCTTTGACAATTATGTCACCGGCCAAGGAGTACGCAAAGCCATCCCCGTACCTGAGGCTCGAGAGAATATTCGACAGGAGGCCGGGAAAAGCCTCGACCCGGAATTGGCCACCCTCTTTGCCACAGTCGTCTGGTAAAAAGACGTGTATTACTAGTCATCACACGCTCAGAGATTACACGGTCCACCATAGCATGAATAAAACGATACAACACCTCGCTCAACTGCCCCATGCTCCTACAACTGAAAAATGGGAACAAGCGTTTGAGGCCTTAACCGATCACGTCATGATCTTGGACCGCTCGGGAAACATTGTTTGGGCTAACCGAGCTCTCCGGGATCAAGTAGAACCTCGCATGGGCCCAATCGTGGGGCATCATTACCAACTTCCCTATTATGGAAAAACTCCTCCCCAAAGTCCTCCACCATGGGAAACAGTGTTGGCTGGCGCACTTTCGGCCGTCGTGGAAACATCCTTTCCTGCCATGCCAGGCTATTTTCTCGTGTCCTGCTATCCCCTCTTTGATGGTCAAGGAACACAATGGGGCACAATTTCGGTTGTGAAAGATATTACCGATCGCAAACGGGTCGAAGAAGCGTTACGAAAAATCGCTCAGAGCGATCCTGCACCAGGAAGCATTGCGTTTTTACGATCCTTAGTCAAAGACTTATGCCACGCCATTAATGTCCCCTACGCCATATTGGCTGACTTAGAGAACCCTGCCCAACCCAACACACAAACCGTCGCTATTTGGTCCGATGGCCGCTATGTTGAAAACTTTGCATGGACCCCGCCTCACCACGTCTTTGAAGATCTGTTAAAAGTGAAAGGTTGCGCTTGGAACACGGTTTCGACTCCCCTCTTTCCTGCAACGTCGGTCCTGGCATCCTGGCAAGTGACCAGTTATATGGGGAATGCCCTCCGGGGCCAAGCAGGACAAATCATTGGGCTTCTTTTAGTCATGAGCCCAGAACCAATTACCAATACGCATGTGGCCAAATCTATTGTCCAACTATTTGCCGCCAGAGCTACCAGTGAACTCCAACGAAAAAAAACCGAAGACGCCTTACGAGATAGTGAACAGCGTTATCGAGCCATTATGGAAAACGCCTATGATCTCATCGTGGAAATCAATAACAAAGGTCAATGCCAATATGTCAGCCCAAACTGCCAGGTTGTGCTGGGATATGACTCTGCAGCCATGTTAGGAAAAAGCTTTTTTGACTTCGTGCATCCGGAAGAACGACAGACATTAGTCGAATCCTTTCATTCCCACATCGGATCGCTAGAGAAAATCGATATAATGTGTCGGCTACAAACGAAGCAAGCTGAATGGCGATGGTTTGAGAGTCATATCCATCCGTTTCGCACAACCATTGGAACTGTCACGGGCGTGATCGTGACAAGGGATATCACTGAACAAAAACGGCTGGAAGAAGAACGCATACGAGCAACCAAACTTGAATCGGTTGGGTTATTGGCCGGGGGTATCGCACATGATTTCAATAATATCTTAACAGCCGTGTTTGCCAATATTGGATTAGCCAAAATTGTTGTAGCTAAAGAACCTTCCTCAAATAACCAATCCGTGGTTGACCGGCTGTCCGCTGCTGAAAAAGCCTGCCTGAGAGCTCGTGATTTAACCAAACAACTATTGACGTTTGCCAAGGGAGGAGCCCCTGTTAGGAGTACGGCATCTATTGCTTCACTCATCACTGATACCGTGGAGTTCGCCTTACGGGGATCCAGTGTGCGTTGTCATCTGCATATTCCGAAAGATCTTTGGCCCGTTGAAGTTGATGAAGGTCAGATTAGCCAAGTCCTGCAAAATCTTGTGATAAACGGAGACCAGGCCATGCCGGAAGGCGGCGTGATTACAGTTGAGGCTGAAAATTTCTCAATTCCCGTCCCGACGGACCTACCACTTAAAACCGGAACATATGTTCGAGTTGCCGTCACTGACCAAGGAATTGGCATTCCGCAGGATCATCTCCCTAAAATTTTCGATCCATATTTTACCACGAAACAAAAAGGTAGCGGACTGGGGCTCGCTACGACCTATTCGATTATCAAACGACACGAGGGACATATTACCGTCTCCTCAACGCTTGGGAAAAGGACCTGCTTTACGCTCTATATACCGGCTTCACCAATGAAAGACGCGCCCACGAGTGAAACTATTGAAAATTTGATTTGTGGAAAAGGTCGGATTCTTGTCATGGATGATGAAAAAGACATTCAAGCCGTCTTGGGAGAAATGCTTCAACATCTTGGCTTTGATGTCGATTTTACCAGTGAGGGAGAAAGGGCCGTGAGCAACTACGCTCATGCCCTAAAAAATGGCTCTCCCTACACCGCGACCATCCTTGATCTCACGATTCCAGGAGGGATGGGAGGCAAGGAAACCCTTAAACAAATTCATTCCTTGCATCCCGAAGCCAAAGTCATCGTCTCAAGTGGATATTCGAACGATCCTGTGATGGCTCACTTCCAGCAATTGGGATTTTCCGGTGTTATTGCCAAACCCTATAATCTTATGGATCTCTCTAAGGTCTTAAGTCAAATACTCTCAACGAAGCGTCCCTCCAGTATCTAAGAAGACAGTTTCATCGGGAGTTCATGGGGAGACAAGATGCCTCGTTCCGTAATAATTCCCGTGATCAACTTGGCTGGCGTGACATCAAACGCAGGATTCCACACGGAAATTTCAGGAGGGGCGATAACTCGACTCCAATGTAACTGCGTGACCTCTGAAGAATTTCGTTCCTCAATCGGAATTTTTTCTCCATCAGGAGTCTCCAAATCAATCGTTGATAGGGGCGCAGCAACGTAAAAAGGAATCTCATGAGCTTTGGCCAACACCGCGACCGAATACGTGCCAATTTTATTGGCCACATCACCATTGGCGGCAATGCGATCGGCACCAACAATACAGCATTGAATTCCCTGTTTTTGCATAAGGGCTCCAGCCATATTATCCGTAATAAGTGTCACGGGAATCCCATCCTGCTGAAGCTCCCAAGTTGTTAACCGGGCTCCCTGAAGAACGGGCCGGGTTTCATCCGCATACACTCGAAGACGTTTTCCTTGTTCCCAAGCCGCCCTCACCACACCTAACGCCGTCCCATAGCCAGCCGTCGCCAACGCTCCCGCATTGCAATGCGTGAGAATATGGTCGCCATCCTGAATGATGGCCGCACCATGTTTTCCCAGAGCCCGATTCACCCGCACATCTTCCTCAAGGATAGCCAACGCTTCTTCCAACAAGCATTTTTGCCATTCTTCTACACTCGAGAGTGGATTGTCCGCAAGAACCCGTTTCATACGATCCACGGCCCAAAAAAGATTGACGGCAGTCGGCCGAGTGGCAGCAAGAACTTCACAGACTTTGTCCATATGCAAACGAAAACCATCAAGATTTTTTTGTGTATACTGCTTCGCTCCCAAGGCGATTCCTAGGGCGGCCGTGACCCCAATAGCGGGAGCTCCACGTACCTTGAGCTCTAGAATCGCATCGGCAACATCGCTGTAATTCGAACAGTCGAAAAAACACACTTCCCCGGGTAACACACGTTGGTCCAAAATACGCACCTGACCATCTTTCCATTGAACCGTTGGAATCATTCCATCAGCCTTTCACCCCGTATTGGTAAAGCCTATTAATTGGAAAACCGGCTGCATGTTCATCGGCTTTTAACACAAGCTTCACACTCTCTTCCTCCCGACTCATTTTTACTATTGTATGAGGGGTTCAGGTGTGTTCCCACCTTCAGGTAAACCTTTAGAACCGGAACGTGGGGCTTCCGAGAGCGAAGATTTCGAATCGTTTAAAGACCCGTTCAACACACCAACCGGAGCAAGTACTGTATTTTTCAAAATATCAAAAGCTAATTGCGCAAGCCCTTTCAAACCAGTCTGCAATGATTCTTGAGGCATATAGATAACTTGAGGTTCCGCTAACGGCCCAATCATACTAAACATGGCTGTCGCAATACCTTTCCGATCTCCAGAAAATATCTTTCCAAATAGTGGTATGGCTTTCAGAGAATCGGAATAGGCCCCAAAGGGACTTACCGCAGTCACTCCATCCAAGTGATCTCGACCCAAATCATACATTCCGGCAGCCGTAGCTTTCATAATAGGACTCCGCAAGAGAAAATCCTTTGTCGAGAATTTCCCTTCTTCAACATGCAGAGTCGTGGAGATTGATTCAAATGGGAACCCGGTTTTTTCGAAACTGACCTTTCCCCTCAGGACATGAGGAAGGTTAAGAATCCTCAAAATTTTTGGCAAAACGACCCCTTGTCGAACATATCCATCACGCAAAGAAAGTTGGATCTTGCCATTTAATGTAGGAACGATTCCTCTATCGTGACGCCCATGACCTTGAATCATTCCCTGGATGTCCATATACCCTGAAACGATGCGACGTTCATCGCCTAATACCGTTAAAATTTTCTGAAAGGGCAAATTACTTCCTTCAAAGGAGACACGCATGGCAGCGGGCTTCCCAGGTGGAAGATGAATGAACACCCGTCCTTTGACATTTCCGTCGTTTTCAACCGACATTTGAATGTTTTCCACTGAGACCAGGTTATCATGAATCTTCAAGGCAGCAGAAAATTTTCTCCCAGAAAATGCCTTATAAAAAGGACGTTCGACGAAAATAGATCCTTCCAGGGTGGCATGAGTCGCTAACCATTCGAGCCCATCTCGTAACACTGATCGCTCCTCCTTCGGAACAAATAAGTCAAGGTCAAATCGTGGAGCGTCCCACATGATACTGACTTGTGGGTTCGTATTCCAATGTTTCACAAACCCGGTCACCACGGCATCACTATCCTTGACACGAAATTCCATCCGCTTTAAATCCAGCAAATGCTTATCAATTTTCAATCGAACAAACAAATTGGAAACCTTCTCGTGAATACCCGGGATTTTCACAACACCTTCCGTCAGGGCAACCCATCCCTTGATATTCCATTTTTTCCAATCCCTCCCCACTCCGTTTCCGCTTAATTGAACCTCCAAAATTCCCGACTGAATGGCATTACCCAATAGGCGAATTTGGGGGGGAAGCAATCCAATATACATGGGGCCGGAATCAAGGCGTCCTTCCCAACCCCATTTTGGGCCAAATCGTAACAGGCCTTGGCCACGTATACGAAGAGGCAATATGGCAAGTTCAATCCGTTCAAATCGTAACCCGTTACCACCCTGTACTTGTCCATCGAACTCCAACATTCCTGCTTGTCCAACGGCTTTCTGTAAAATAGGAGCAATGGAAAACATGGCGTTCTCTCCATCGATTTTCCCTTTCAGCTTGAGGCGATTCATGGGGCCTCTCATCGTCACGGACATGTTAAGAGGCCCTGTAACCTGAAAGCCTGATTCAGATATTTCTTGTTTCAAACCCGCAAAGACATCTTTGCCATCAAATCCGACGGTTACATGCAATGGTTCCAAGCGTAGAGTGTCTTGATGGATCAAGGTCCCGTCCATCGTCAATGGAAATCCGCCCACATCCGCTTGAAGGCCTTTTAACTCCGTACTATCAGGTGAAAATAGAATATGGCCATGGCCATTGGTGAGAGCATGTGGGAAGCCAGGAATGGTTAACCTCACATTCTGTGGTTGATAGTCACCATTTTGAAAGGCCAGCCCCTGGTTATCGAACAACTGTCCGGCAAAACGCAACCGCAGCATTCCACTACCCTGTGATATCTTCCAAGATTGCAAGATATCGGTACCAGAAGAGTATTTCCCTAATTGACTCACCACATCCCACACTTTTTCGGCAGGAACCCGGCCTTGAATGTCCACATCACCCCAAAGGCCAGACTCTTTGAACAGAAAGACGCCTTGTTTCACAACAACTGGAACACCGTCATAAATCCCTTTGGCCTCGGTGACCTGAATGCGATCAGGTTCAACTACCACTGTAGCTCGAATGTGATCGGTTTGAGGCCAGTCAAGACTGTGAAAAAATCCATCCTTGACCCGAAAAGAACCGGAAACCGATGTGCCAACATCCTCACGCGTTGAACCAGTGACTCGTGCTTCCAGAATTTCTAATTCTCCACCCCATTCTCCCGTTTTCCACAGATCCACAACACGATCTGGGAGCCAGGCCTGAGGCATCGCCTTTCGAAATTTCTCAAGATCAAGACTGGAGGATCGAATTGAAACAGAGGTCATATGATGTCCATCCGATAATTCCTCAATATTGGCATGGCCCACAAGCGTAATGGCGGAAATAGTAAGGGCAGTCTTCGAGAAGTTAATTTGGGAACCCATCTCATTCTTGACCCATTTGACCTGAGATTCGGCCTTTACCCTTCCAGGAATTTGAGCAAGAAACTCGCCATTAGGAATATATTCGGCTAATTGGTTCACCGAGATGTTGTCCATTTCCATATGTCCGGAAAACGTCACCTGTTTAAAAATTACACCCTGACTATCGAGTGAAGAAAGCGGAGCATTCGAAGTTGCCTTAAGTGTCCCGGATAGCGAAAAAGGTGCCGTACCCTGAGCCTGTCGGAGGTTTCCTGACAACGCCAGAGTTGAAAGAACTTTGACGCCCTCGTATGACGATTCGGATAACCAGGCAACATCTTCTATAACAACGCCCCGCACGCTATCCGATGGGGATTCATCGATCACAATAATTTTGCCATGTGAGACCACTAGCTTCTCCAACACCAGGAACGCTGCAAGAGAAGAAAGAGACGAATCATGCTGCGCATGTCCTAAAAACCGCCAGCTCCCCAACTGATCACGATGAATCTCAATTTCCGGATAGTCCAGAGAAAATTCCCTCACCACAAGCTTTTTCCGGAACAATTGACCAATACCCAATTCTAGATTCATCGATTGGGCCCGAAAAACCGCATGAGAATCAGGCCGTTCTTTGACGACGATATCAGACACCAGAAAATGAGGAGACGGGAACAAGGCAAACGACGTATGCCCCACGCTCACATGCGACCCAAACCCCTGTTGAATCTGCCTTAAAACGAGAGTCTGTAAATAATCAGGATTTAAAAACCAGGGAAGAATGATTAACAAGCCTATAAGGACAATGAACCCGAGTCCTCCCCACATCATGGTCTTTTTTACAGAAACCCGCACCTCATACACTCCACGGACAAAAATGGTTCACTGATTGTTATCTTACTGGAATTCGGTCAAAATGTAAGAATACGTGTATGAATTTCCATCGGCGCAAGGTTAGGCAGAAGAATTATAAAAAACAAGATGGAAGAATTGGGACAGCAACCAGACTTTATAAGATCGCTAACGCGTTTCTTGACCCTTTCAGCAAATGTGAGATATCCTGAACATGCGTAGAAAATAGGCATTCCCCGATTATTCGTTATACGAACTCCCATTCGCCAGGCAGAGTCGTACCCATACTTCCCTTGAAGCCATCGCACACATTCCTGACCCGCATTCAAGTCGCATCCCTTCTACAATTGTATGATGTTCCACATCCATGCAACCCTCAAAAGATTCTTCGTGGATATGATAAAGCCCATGCCCATCGTACGGCTCGAATGTGTGTGCCTGTCGCCGTAGCCTTGGGATGCACAATCCCCCGCCTCCAACAATTTGAAGCCGCCTGTTTGCTTCATGATATGGGACGAGCTGGGCTTGATCCCGAACTATTCGGGAAAATTTGGTTATGGGCAAAACAACAAAGCATCCCCACCAGACCTGGAGAATGGCGGGCGGCGCATCCCGAGACGGTTTATGGGCAAGAATCGCAAGCCTTTATGAAGCAATATCACAACGAACTCAAGAAACAAGGGCTATCTCTCACGTCATCCGTCAAGGACCACATCGAGATGCGCCTAGGCTTTGCTCGACGCCTCAAAAAGAATCTCCGTCCAGTCAAAACGCACCTCAGGACCTTGGAGATTCCCTGGGCACCATGGATGGAACGAATCATGCTCTACTATTATTATCCTGAAAAATTAGACAAAGCACCAGGTTGGGTTCATCAACTGGGAGAAATTCTGATGGCCTGCGAAAAACTTGAGGCGTATAGCAATCATCGACGCGGGCAAGATTATTACGCACGATCCGAAGAAAGCTTTCAAGCGGCCTTTCGCTATCTACGTCAACTTACCCGCCAGCACATTGTCAGCCAAGAAGTCTTTCGAACCATTTGTCGGTTGACTCGTGAAGGCTGCTTTACCACCATCCTTCGACAAGCGCGCGGGGGACGGCTCTCCTCAACCGAACAGCGATTTCTCTCCTCGGTGGCGGCATAAGATCCCCATGACCGTTTCGACACATTCCCTTCAAGCCTCCATGGATGGAGATTCGCACATCCAGAACCTCACGCAATCCATGGAAGAAATCCTGAGCCAATCAGGCATTATGGACGGCACACTGACCCTGTTTGTGAAACACACCACTGCAGCAGTCATGATCATCGAAGACGAACCGGGTATCCGTGCCGATACTCGAAATTTCTGGAACCGAGTTATTCCAGCCAATCCTCACTGGGAACACAATACCAAAAATCCAGGCGAAGACAATGGCCACTCGCATTTACGAGGACAATTACAAGGCCCCTCTCTCACCGTCCCAATTGTTCATGGAAGTTTGACACTCGGAACCTGGCAACAAATTGTACTCATTGATTTTGACACACGCGCACGAACTCGTGAACTTGTTGTACAAATCATGGGTGAATAATGCAGAAACACCACACCGCTTTAACCAGGGGTAACATCTCTCCCATCGTCTTCTTCCATATGGAATAATCATGCGCCTACCGATTCTCTCCTTACTGATTCCTTTCTTCATAGAACTAAGTTGTTGTCTCCAGTGCATGGCGATCGCAACTCCAGCACATTTCCTCAACATCGAAGCACCAACTTCATTCCTCCACTTTACCGCAAATCAATCACTCAGAGCGGAAGAGCTGAATACCATCGCCGTTTTTGAAAAAGCCGCCAAATCCGTCGTGTATATTACCAATACGGCTGTCCGGCGCGACCTCTGGTCTCTGAATACGTTTGAGGTGCCACAAGGGTCAGGGTCAGGATTTATTTGGAGTTCAAAAGGCCATATCGTGACCAACTTTCACGTAGTCTATGGAGCGGACTCCATTCAGGTGGTTTTGGACGATCAATCCACCCATGATGCCCGTGTCGTGGGCCTGGATCCGGATCACGACTTAGCAGTCTTGCAAATCACACCCCCCAAAGGAAAACTCAAGCCCCTCGACATCGGCAATTCTCAAGATCTTCAGGTCGGTCAAAAGGTTCTGGCTATTGGGAATCCATTCGGCCTTGACCATACACTGACAACCGGTGTGGTCAGTGCGTTAGGACGATCCATCAAAGCGATGAATAATCGAACGATTGAAGGGGTCGTTCAAACTGATGCAGCAATCAATCCCGGAAACTCCGGAGGCCCGCTCTTAAACAGTTCAGGAAAATTGATCGGGGTGAATACGCAAATCATCAGCCCAAGCGGAGCGTTTGCCGGTATTGGATTCGCCGTACCGGTAAACATGGTGAAGCGCATCGTGCCGCAACTGATTCAATATGGGAAAGTGATTCGCCCCGGCTTAGGCATCTCGCTCATTCCCGATTCCATAGCCAATCGCTGGGGAGTCACCGGAATTGTCATTGCCCGGGTTCAACGGGGTAGCGTGGCAGCAAAAGCCGGGCTGAAAAGTCTAGAGGAACTTCGCTCAGGAAAGATTCGTTTAGGAGATGTCATCGTTTCCATAGACGGCGAGGCTATTCGAAACTATGATGATCTGGCGACTATCTTAGATCGCCACAATGTCGGTGACCGCATCAAATTAGGCGTACGCCGAAAGGGCAAAGAACGGACATTGCGCATCAAACTGCAAGCCGTGAATTAAGACGAAGCAACGGGGAAAAAGGTGATCTCCCTCACACTCAAGCCCTCCCATAAATAACACGTCCCCTCCCCACCATCCCTGCACTCATCCTCCCTTCGATGTAAGCCTACACCTGCAGGTTGAATAGGCAGGTAATAGGGCGCCCTTCGTGTCATTCACACCCCCTCACCTTACCGTCATCCCTGCAGGTCGTTGGCAGGGATCTCTTCTTGGCCGCCCGCTTTCATTAGGCCTTCCATCTCCCCTATTGCCACCTACGAAGGTACGGGTTCAACTCATCTTCACTCCCCCCCATCCGCAAAATAAATAGTAAAGTTGCCTTATCAACCCTTGAACCTGGAAGGGAGACACGGTATCTTTTCAGATATCATTTCCCTTCTCCAGAGAAGACCTCTAAATGGAAAATCCCAAGCGAAAGTTGGTTAAGGCCAAACGGAAAGAAATCCTAGCGTTGGCCGAAGCGCATGGTGCCAGAAACATTCGCCTTTTTGGCTCTATCGTCAGAGGCGAAGCCACCGAACAAAGTGATGTGGACTTTTTAGTCCAAATGGACAAAGACCGAAACCTATGGGACTTAATTGGACTGACGCAAAATTTGGAAGAACTCCTCCATTGTAAAGTGGATGTGGTAACCGATCGTGGAATTAGCCCCTACCTCAGAGACCGTATTCTTGCTAGTGCGGCTCCATTATGAAAGATGATCGGGTCTATCTTCTCCACATTCGGGATTCGCTCACCAACATTCGAGAATACACAGATCCTGGACGGGAATTTTTCTTTAAAGACAAAAAAACGCAGGATGCCGTCGTTCGTAACCTTGAAATCATTGGCGAGGCCGTCAAACATTTATCGGCTTCCTTGACCACTGCCAATCCTCCCATACCGTGGAAGCAAATAGCGGGCATGCGGGACAAACTCATTCACGAGTATTTTGGAGTCGACCTGGACCTGGTTTGGGATGTGGTCGCCACGAGTCTGCCAGAATTCGAGCGCCAAATTTCCCATATATTGACGACCCTCACCCCCTCACAAACACCTGATCCCTGACAAGAGCTTGCGGTACGCCGAAAGGGCAAAGAACGGACATTGCGCATTAAACTGCAAGCCGTCAATTAACCGGTTCCCTGTTCGTCATCCCTACAGCTCAACATATTCCGTCATTCCCGCCAGTAGTCAGCGGGAATCCATCTGTATTTCTGATCGAAGGAAAGAGAGCCAGCGGCCAGCAGATAATATGAAGCGGTCCCACTTTACCCACCGCCTGCAGGTCGGTCAACCGGGCTGACGCTTAAACTAAGAGGCGGACCTTGTCCCAGCCCGGCGAGTTGGTCCGCCCCTCCATTGTCTATGTCAGCACGATTCAATGTGGCCGACCTGATCTTCAAAACACACCTCACCCCACCAACAAAACTGCATGAACCATA